>NZ_WIWH01000002.1:0-194112 GCF_009600035.1 Pseudomonas sp. FSL R10-2964
GCCATCTTGGCCTCCTGGCTTTAATGGCGGTGTATTTTACAGAAAATCGTATTTCTTGGGTTTACGTACAGAGCCTAGGCAGATCAAAAGCCCCTCACCCTAGCCCTCTCCCGGAGGGAGAGGGGACAGACCGGAGGTGTTCATGCGAGCGCGGGCGGTCAGTTCCTACGCCCACTGAGGCAAGGGACGGCTTAAGGATTTTGAAGGCCGGCGTACAGTGCGTCGTCACTGAAAAAACAGTGGCCGGACTTGAGAATCCGAGGAACAATTCGCGCGCTAACGCCAACCGATCCAGTCGATGGCGTTTTTTATGCACCAGCCCATCGTGTTATGGCGGCTGTGCGCGTGAGGCCCTAGGCCTGGCGGGTTTGCCTAATTGTCCCGTTTTCTCAGCTCGCGCATGGCTGCCACCTTTTACTGAGAACAAAATCTGGCAGCTCTTTATTAAATTAGGAGCGCACTCAATGACTGATCATCCCCCAATCAAAACTCTCGGCACTGTCACCTTCGGCCCCTGCGGCCAGGACAACCACGAGCTGTTCCGCGTCAACCCCGACATACCGCTGCGCCAGGCGCTGGAGCAGGTGTCGGCGTTGCTTTATTGCGCAAAAAAACTGGCGCTGGATGCCGCGCTGGACAAGAACTGCGAGCGCCATGCCTGGGCTTCACATTACTTGTGCGACATGGGCAAGGCGGTAATAGATGATTTGTGTTTGCGGGAGTTTTGACGGGGCTTGTTGAGCACCGCAGTTGCAGTTATCCGTAGCAGCTGACGAGTGGAACGAGGCTGCGTTCGGTTGCGCAGCGACCGTAAAACCAGAGTTCCAAGTTTAACTGGCACACCACGGTGTTTGACTTTACGACGGCTTCGCCGCCGAACGCAGCCTCGTTCCACTCGTCAGCTGCTACGAATCTTCTCCAGCCCAGAGCCTGAACAGCTGGCGCCTTACAGCGCTTTCTCAAAGATCTTCGAGTTACGCTGGTAGTTGTACAGCGACGCCCGCGCCGCCGGCAGGCGCTCTACACCGCTAGGCTCAAACCCGCGCTCACGGAACCAGTGAGCAGTGCGCGTGGTTAACACGAACAAGGTTTTCAGCCCCTGGGCACGGGCGCGGTTTTCAATACGTTCGAGCAACTCATCGCCACGACGGCCATGACGGTACTCCGGGTTCACCGCCAGACACGCCAGCTCCCCCGCATCCGAATCGGCAATCTGGTACAGCGCCGCACAGGCGATGATCATGCCTTCGCGCTCCACCACACTGAACTGTTCGATCTCACGCTCCAGCACTTCACGCGAACGACGCACCAGGATGCCCTGCTCTTCCAGCGGGCTGATCAATTCAAGCAGGCCGCCGACGTCTTCAATCGCCGCCTCCCGCGTAACTTCAAATTGTTCTTGCGCCACCAGCGTACCGCCACCGTTACGGGTGAACAGCTCGGTCAACAGCGCACCGTCTTCGGCATAACTGACGATATGGCTACGAGCCACGCCGCCACTGCAGGCCTCGGCGGCGGCTTCCAGCAATTCGGCCTGGTAGTCACTGCCCAGACGTTTCATATGCGCCGGCACCTGTTGTGGACGCAACTCACGCACCAACCGCCCTTCGGCATCGAGCAAACCCGATTCAGCACCAAACAGCAGCAGTTTGTCCGCCGCCAGGTCGATGGCGGCACGGGTGGCGACGTCTTCACAGGCCAAATTGAAAATCTCACCGGTGGGCGAGTAACCCAAGGGCGACAGCAGCACAATCGAGCGCTCATCGAGCAGGCGGTTGATGCCCTTGCGGTCCACCCGGCGCACTTCGCCGGTATGGTGAAAATCCACACCGTCGAGCACGCCGATCGGCCGCGCAGTGACCAGGTTGCCGCTGGCTACGCGCAGACGCGAACCCTGCATCGGCGAAGACGCCATGTCCATCGACAAGCGCGCTTCAATCGCAATGCGCAGTTGCCCGACAGCATCGATCACGCATTCGAGCGTTGATGCATCGGTCACACGCATGCCCTTGTGGTAATACGGCACCAGGCCACGCGCCTCAAGGCGGCTGTCGATCTGCGGGCGCGAACCGTGGACCAGCACCAGACGCACACCCAGGCTGTGCAACAGCACCAGGTCGTGGACGATATTGCCAAAGTTGGGGTGTGCCACACCGTCGCCAGGGAGCATGACAACAAAGGTGCAATCGCGGTGGGCATTGATGTAGGGAGACGCGTGACGCAACCAGTTAACGTAATCGTGCATAACCAGAGCCTGTAGAAAATAAATCGCCTAAAAAGGGCTAGAACAGCAAACGCACAACGGGCTGATGGCTATCGTCGAAACATTGTTGGCAACACGCGGCTCTCCTTGTGGATAAATCGTATGGGTATCTTCACTATTTCAGACAATAGTGTTCGATCAATTGAGTCAGTAGACGTACTGTCGGCTGCAAACGTGACATTTCCAGGTATTCCCCTGGTTGATGCGCACAGGCGATGTCACCCGGGCCCAATACCAGCGTTTCGCAACCAAGCTGCTGAAGATAAGGCGCTTCGGTGCCAAACGCTACTGCTTGCGCACGATGCCCGGTGAGGCGCTCAGCCACGCGCACCAACTCGGCATCGGCATCCTGCTCGAAGGGCGGCACTCCGGCGGCAATGGGCGCGAAATCGATCTTCACCTGATGACGCTCGGCCAGGGGTTGCAGCTTGCTGCGGATAATGGCCCGCAGCGCATTCGGGTCCATGCCCGGCAGCGGGCGCAGGTCAAATTCAAGCGAGCACTGGCCGCAAATCCGGTTGGGGTTGTCGCCGCCATGGATACAGCCAAAGTTAAGGGTCGGTTGCGGCACGCTGAACTGCGGATTGCGGTACTCATTGAGCCACTGCTGACGCAACCCCTTAAGTTCGCTGATCGCGTCGTGCATGGCCTCCAGCGCGCTGTGGCCCAGGCTTGGGTCGGATGAGTGACCGCTCTGCCCGAGGATCTCGATGCGCTCCATCATCACGCCCTTGTGCATGCGGATCGGCTTGAGCCCGGTCGGTTCACCAATCACCGCAGCACGGCCCAGCGGGCGACCAGCTTCGACCAGCGCCCTGGCCCCGGCCATCGAAGTTTCTTCGTCACAGGTGGCCAGAATCAGCAGTGGCTGCTTGAAGGGCTGATCGAGCAAAGGCCGCACTGCTTCGATCACCAGCGCAAAAAAGCCCTTCATATCGCAACTGCCAAGGCCAACCCAGCGGTTATCCACCTCTGTCAGCTTGAGCGGATCGGTCTGCCACAGCGCTTCATCGTAGGGCACGGTGTCGCTGTGCCCGGCCAGCACCAGCCCGCCGGGGCCACTGCCAAAACTGGCGAGCAAATTGAATTTGCCGGGGCTGACCTGCTGGATATCGCAGTTGAAACCCAAATCGCCAAGCCAGCTGGCCAGCAAATCGATCACCCCGCGGTTGGACTGATCCAGTGTCGGCTGGGTGCAACTGACCGACGGTACGGCGATCAAGGCAGCGAACTGCTCTTTCATGGAAGGTAAGGGCATGCGCTGACTTCCTGTAGGCGGGGCGAGGCCCATCATAGAGCTATCTGCGCCGCAGAATAAACCCTCGCGGCCCGCCGGGGCGGCGAGTCCTGTACACTGCACGGCCTTGGCAGCCACACTTTTTCCCGGCTGCGCAACCGTTCCTGGATTTTCCGGCCATGCAAAAAGAAACCGAAATCAAACTGCGCGTCAGCCGCGAAACCCTCGCCGCCTTGCGCGAGCACCCTTTGCTGAAAAAGCGCAACAAAAGTGGCTGGGAAAGCCGTGAGTTGTTGAACCAGTACTTCGATACACCTGAGCGCGACCTGGCCAAGGCCAAGGTTGCCCTGCGCCTGCGCCGTGATGGCGAAGACGTGATCCAGACCCTCAAGACCCGCGGCGAAAGCGTTGCTGGCCTGTCCGTACGCAACGAGTACGACTGGAACCTGCCCAAAGCCAAGCTCGACATCAAGAAGCTCGACGGCGAATGCTGGCCACAAGAGCTGGCCGAGCTGGACAAAAAAACTCTCAAGCCCATTTTCACCACGGATTTCGTACGCGAACGTGCTGAAATTTCCTGGGGCCGTGGCAAAGCCAAAGTGGTCATCGAAGCCGCTCTGGACCTGGGCCATGTGATTGCCGGCAAGCAGAAGGAAGAAATCTGCGAGCTGGAGCTCGAACTGCGCGAAGGCGAGCCGTCTGCCCTGCTGGAACTGGCCGCCGAACTGGCCGAGAAGCTGGCCCTGATGCCGTGTGATATCAGCAAGGCCGAGCGCGGCTATCGCCTGTTCGACGCCAACAGCTACGCCGTCACCCTGCCAGCCCCGGTGCTGACGCCAGAAACACCCCTGGACGATGCCTTCGCCGCCCTGGCCTGGCACTTGCTGGGCAATAGCCAGCGCCTGGCCGAGCAGTATCGCTTCAATGGCCACTGGCGTTTGCTGCAAGACTGGGTTCAGCAATTGATCGACCTGCGTGCACTGGTCAGCAGCCTGGGTCAAGCCGCACCACGTCAGTCCACCAGCGCCTTGCGCGCTGCGCTGGACGCCCTGCTGGAAGACTGGCGCCCGCTGGTGCAGATCGGTCAGGACGACGAAGATGTGCGCAAAGCCGCACCGGAGCAGTTCCTCGAGGAACTGGAAGACCCGCGCTGGGGCCAGTTCTCCCTGAACACTTCGCGCTGGTTGATGGAGCGCAGCTGGACTGTGGACCGTGGCACCACCCGGGGCAACCGCCAGGGCGCTGCGCAGCTGCAAAGCTGGTTGCCGCGTTTGTTGTCGGACGAAGCGATTGCCTTGCGTCTGAACCGCTACCAGCAGCAACCCGAAGACCTGGCCGAGCAACTGCCGCGCATCGAGCGTATTCAGGCCTGGCTGCGTCTGGCGCGTAACGTGCTGGAAATCCCGGAGCTGGACCGTCTGTACGGCGAGATGAACAAGCTGCAGGAACTGGCCAACCTGCCGATTTCTGAAGACGCCGAGAGCAACGACGAACTGCTCAACGCCCGCAAGCAGCAAGCCATCGCCGTGTACCAGAACCGCGCCTGGAAGACCCTGCTGCGCGCTTAAGCGCCCGGCCTGTGTCCCTCAGCGCCTGCTGAGGGACATTCCTGCCTTACTTCGTGCCCTTGGGCATGTCCGCATCCGGCGTGCGCCAGATCAAGCGTGTGGTGTCATAGCCTTGCTGCTGAGCCTTGCTGAGCAACTCGTCACGGGTTTGCTGATCAACCTGCGGTTTACGCGACAGCAACCACAAGTATTTACGGTCGGGATTGCCTACCAGCGCCGTGCTGTAGTTGTCGCCCAGGTACAACACCCAGTAATCGCCCTTGGTCACACCCGGCAAAAGGGTCGATACCCAATTGTCGAACTCGACCCACAGCTTGTCGGTCTTGCCCTCCACTTGCGGCGTTGCCGTGCCCCTGGCCTCCTCCCACTTGCCCTCTGCGGTGCGGCAACGGTTCAACACCGCCACGTCGCCATCCGGCTTCAAGCTGTAATGGGCTTCGGACTGCGCGCAATTGCGCTGGAAGAACATCGGCAACCGCGCCAATTCATACCAGGTGCCCTGATAGCGCTTGAGGTCGACACTGGAGACGGTGTTGGGCGCCAGCGAATCGCTGCTGGAACTTGCACACCCGCCCAATAACAGCGCAGCCCCGAGACTGACTAAAAGACGTTTCATCGTAAACGCTCCTGATCGGTCTTACTTCAAACCCTGGCCCGAGAAAATCAGCACTTTGTCGCCTGCGTACTGCACGCTGATAAAGCTCTTCTGATCGCCCCAGGTGCAGCTCGACATGCCCAGCGCGCCGGAGCAATCGGTCGGGGTGCCCAGCAACTGCTCGACTTCGGCCTTGGTCATGCCGGTCGACAGTTTCGAGTAGTTTTGCTGATTGATTTTGCTGCACGCGGCCAGCAAGACACAGAACGACAACAACGCCAGAGAACGCAACTTCATGGAAAGCTCCTGAGAAAGAAAGTCGGCAGTGCCGCTTGATCCAAGCTTAGAAGAGAAAAGCGCAGGCTGGTTCCCGCAGGACGCAGGGATTTATTTCAGGAGGGATAACAACAGTGGGAACGGGCTTGCTTGCGATACAGGCAACCCGGTATGCCTGACATACCGGGTCGATGCTATCGCGAGCAAGCCCGCTCCCACAGGGGCTTACGCTTTGTGGTAAGCGGTGATGCGTGCGACTTCTTCTTTCGAGCCCAGGTACACGGCTACACGCTGGTGCAGGCCTTCTGGCTGGATGTCGAGAATGCGCTGATGGCCATCAGTCGATGCGCCGCCAGCCTGTTCCACCAGGAACGACATCGGGTTGGCTTCGTACATCAAACGCAATTTGCCCGGCTTGGACGGCTCACGGCTGTCGCGCGGGTACATGAACAGACCACCGCGGGTCAGGATACGGTGCACGTCGGCAACCATGGCGGCAATCCAGCGCATGTTGAAATTCTTTTTCAACGGACCTTCTTCACCTGCCAGCAGTTCGTCAACGTAGCGCTGTACCGGGGCTTCCCAGTGACGCTGGTTGGACATGTTGATGGCAAATTCCTGGGTAGCGTCAGGAATGGTGATGTCTTCGTGGGTCAGTACGAAGCTGCCCATTTCGCGGTCCAGGGTAAAGCCTTTGACGCCGTCGCCCAGGGTCAGAACCAGCATGGTCTGCGGGCCGTAGATGGCGTAACCGGCAGCGACTTGCTGAGTGCCTGGCTGCAGGAAGGCCTTTTCATTCAAAGGTTCGTTCTGGGTCAGGTATTCGTTCGGGCAACGCAGTACCGAGAAGATAGTGCCAACTGGTGCGTTGATGTCGATGTTCGACGAGCCGTCCAGCGGGTCGAATACCAGCAGGTACGCGCCTTTCGGGTATTTGCCCGGGATCTGGTAGGCATTGTCCATTTCTTCGGACGCCATGCCGGCCAGGTGACCGCCCCATTCGTTGGCTTCAAGCAGGATCTCGTTGGAGATCACATCGAGCTTCTTCTGCACTTCACCTTGCACGTTTTCGGTGCCCATGCTGCCCAGAACACCACCCAGGGCGCCTTTGGATACGGCGTGGCTGATCTCTTTGCAAGCACGCGCCACCACTTCGATGAGGAAACGCAAATCAGCAGGCGTGTTGTTGCTGCGGGTCTGCTCGATCAAATAGCGACTCAGGGTAACGCGGGACATGTAAGGCTCCGAACAAGGGG
Source organism: Pseudomonas sp. FSL R10-2964 (assembly GCF_009600035.1). Lineage (NCBI taxonomy): Bacteria > Pseudomonadati > Pseudomonadota > Gammaproteobacteria > Pseudomonadales > Pseudomonadaceae > Pseudomonas > Pseudomonas sp. FSL R10-2964. The sequence continues at coordinate 7,196 of NZ_WIWH01000002.1, forward strand.
GAGGGGGCGAAAAACCCGCGCAGTTTAGCGCGTGTTGCCGTGCAAATCTTCTAATCAGACTCAGAACTGGCCGAACGGGTTCCAAAACAGCCACCAGAGACCCTGTGGGAGCAGGCTTGCTCGCTCCCACAGCGCGTGAAACTTCCTACAACGCTTTCCAGATCTCGGTCGCGTATTCGCGAATGGTCCGGTCCGATGAGAACCAGCCCATGCGTGCCGTGTTCAACACGGATTTGCGCCACCACTCTTCCCTGTCGTGCCACAGGTGCTCCACGCGCATCTGGGCATCCCAGTAGGCATCGAAGTCGGCACACACCAGGAACCGGTCATATTCGATCAGCGAATCCACCAGGCCGGTGTAGCGCGCAGGGTCGTCGTGGGAGAACACCCCGCCACGAATCGCCTGCAACACGTCATTGAGCCTGTGTGAGGCCGCGACATCCGGTGCTGCATGGAACTCGCCATTGCGCTTGCGCGCTTCGACCTGCTGCGAGCTCAGACCAAAGATAAACATATTGTCGGCACCCACCCGCTCGCACATTTCGACGTTGGCGCCATCCATTGTGCCAATGGTCAGCGCGCCGTTAAGGCCGAACTTCATGTTGCTGGTGCCCGACGCTTCGTAGCCTGCCGTGGAGATCTGTTCGGACAAGTCAGCCGCCGGAATGATGCTTTCGGCCAGGCTGACGTTGTAGTTGGGGATAAACACCACCTTGAGCAGACCGCGTACGGTGGGATCATTGTTGACGGTACGGGCGATGTCATTGGCCAGTTTGATGATGAGTTTGGCCTGTTCATAACTGGCCGCCGACTTGCCGGCAAAAATCTTCACCCGTGGCACCCATTGGTTGCCCGGCTCGGCCCGAATGGCCTGATACAGCGCTACGGTGTGCATCAGGTTGAGCAGTTGGCGCTTGTACTCGTGAATCCGTTTGACCTGCACATCGAACAGGGCTTCAGGGTTGACCACGACCCCCAGGCGCTCATAAATCAGCGCCGCCAGGGTGCATTTGCTTTGCAGGCGCTGTTCGGCGAAGCGTTTGCGAAAATCGGAGCGCTCGGCAAAAGGCTCCAGCCTGATCAGTTTGTGTTCGGTTTCATCAAGCACATCCGGGCCCAGCACATCCACCAGCATGGCGGTCAATGGCGGGTTGGCCTGGAACAGCCAGCGGCGGAAGGTCACGCCGTTGGTTTTGTTGTTGATGCGCTCCGGGTAGAGCTTGTGCAACTCGGCGAACACGGTGCTGCGCATCAATTGCGTATGCAGCCCGGAAACGCCATTGACGCTGTGGGAACCGAGAAATGCCAGGTTGCCCATGCGTACCCGGCGGCCGTGGTCTTCCTCGATCAGCGAAACGGCACGCAACACGTCAAAATCATGAATGCCCTTGGCCCGCAGCGCATCGATATGGTGTGCGTTAATCAGGTAGATGATCTGCATATGGCGCGGCAACAGCCGCTCCATCAAGCCCACAGGCCAGGTTTCCAGCGCTTCCGGAAGCAACGTGTGGTTGGTATAGGACAAGGTGTCGACGGTGACCTGCCACGCCGCATGCCATTCAATGCCGTGCTCATCAACCAGGATACGCATCAGCTCGGCCACGGCGATCGAGGGGTGGGTGTCGTTGAGCTGGATCGACACATGCTCGGCCAGGTTCAGCAGCGTCTCATGGACGTGCAGATGGCGGCGCAGCAGGTCTTGCAACGAGGCCGAGACAAAGAAGAATTCCTGGCGCAGACGCAGCTCCTGGCCAGCCTCGTTGCTGTCAGCCGGGTACAGCACGCGGGAGATGCTCTCGGCCCGTACCACTTCGGCCACCGCCCCCAAATGATCGCCTGCGTTGAAGCGGCCCAGGTTCAGATCGTGCAGGGCCCTCGCCCGCCACAGACGCAGGGTGTTGACGCTGGCCCCGCGCCAGCCCACAACAGGCGTGTCATAGGCAATAGCCCGCACCGTCTCGCCCGGCCACCAGATCTGCCGCAGCTGGCCTTGTTCATCCTGTTTGGTTTCAACCGAACCGCCAAAACCCACCGAGTACAGCACTTCAGCACGCTCGAACTCCCACGGGTTGCCGAAATCCAGCCAGTTCTCGGTTTGTTCCTGCTGCCAGCCATCGACAATGCTCTGGCGAAACAGCCCGTGCTCATAGCGGATGCCATAGCCGTGGGCGGCAATGCCCAGGGTCGACATGCTTTCCATAAAGCACGCCGCCAGCCGACCCAGGCCACCATTACCAAGGGCCGCGTCCGGCTCCAGGACACGGATGCGCTCCAGATCCACGCCAAGCTCGCCCAGTGCCTCACGCGCCACCTCCAGCAACCCCAGGTTGCTCAGGCTGTCGTACAGCAGGCGACCGATCAGAAACTCCAGCGACAGGTAGTACACCCGTTTCTGGTCCTTGCGATAAATCTGCCGGGTGCTGTCCATCCAGTGCTCGACCATATGGTCGCGGGCGGCCAAGGCTATGGCCTCAAACCAGTCATGGTCAAACGCGTGTTCCGGGTCCTTACCCACCGCGTAAGTCAGCTTGGCTACTACAGCGGCACGGAAAGCCGCCACCTGTGCGTCACGAACAAGCGGTTCCTGGGGCATCGATACAACCTCAATCGAGATGGGGCGATTTGAAGAGCGAGTGGTGTCAGCCTAGACGCTTCAACAGAAACAAAGTGCTTTGATTCGGGCTTTTTTCGGCGATTATTTAAAAAAAGCTGACAAAGTGAATGCCGCCCCAAAACGAGGCACATTCGCAGTTGAACGCTTTAAAACATGGCTCTGATCGAAAAACCGGCAAATGGTTGTTCACTCCTTCAGCAACCCCGGTATGATCGCGCGCCCTGATGCACGCTGGAATACAAGTCTGATGAAGTCCAACCTGATCGCCGCCGCGGAAATCGACCGTCTCGATACCTGGGCCAAATACTCCGCGCCCATGTGCGGCTCCTGCATTTCCAGCTGCTGCACCTTGCCGGTCGAGGTCAAAATCAAAGACCTGATCCGCATCGGCATCGTTGACGAGTTCGAGATGGGCGACCCGCCGAAGAACATCGCCAAGCGCCTGCAAAAGGAAGGGATCGTTGAGCGCTTCAACCAGAAGTCCGGGATTTTCACCCTGCAGCGCATGAGCAATAACGACTGCCTGTACCTGGACCGCAAATCGCGCATGTGCACGATTTATGAGATTCGCCCGGATACCTGCCGCAACCATCCGCGGATTGGCCCGCGCCCAGGTTACTGCGCGTATGTGCCCAAGGCCGTTGAGCGCAAGAACAGCAGCGTCAAGCTGATGGATTTTTAACCTGCAGCGCAGAATCGACTGACAGATCGTTTCGCGGGCAAGCCCGCTCCCACAATTACCACAGCCCCCTGTGGGAGCCGGGCTTTCCTGCGATGGCCTGTACGCAAATGACCTGACAGACCGCGCTCGCCGCAGCACGGGCAGCGATGAACGAGTCAAATCCCGACCATAAAAAAACGCCCCCGACCGCAAGGTCGGGGGCGTTTTTGTAACCGCTAACTAAGTAACTTAGTTTTTGGCCTTTTTAGCAGCGCGGGTACGCTCGCCTTCGTCCAGGATCTTCTTACGAAGACGGATGGACTTAGGAGTCACTTCGCACAGCTCGTCGTCCTGGATGAATTCCAGAGCCTGTTCCAGAGTGAAGCGAACAGGTGGAACCAGAGCGATGGTTTCGTCTTTACCCGAAGCACGCATGTTGTCGAGCTTCTTGCCCTTGGTAGGGTTAACGCCCATGTCGGTGTCACGGCTGTTCAGACCAACGATCTGACCGTTGTAGATCTCTTGACCGTGCTCAACGAACAGCTTGCCACGCGCCTGCAGGGTTTCCAGGGAGTAGGTCAGCGCCTTGCCAGTTTCAACCGATACCAGAACGCCGTTCTGACGGCCGGACATGTGGCCCGACTTCATCACGTCGTAACGGTCGAAGATCGAGGTCAGGATACCAGCACCGTTGGTCAGGGTCAGGAACTGGTTACGGAAACCGATAAGACCACGAGCAGGGATGTTGTATTCCAGACGCACACGGCCTTTGCCATCCGGCACCATGTTGGTCAGGTCGCCCTTACGCAGACCCATCTCTTCCATCACCTTGCCCTGAGATTCTTCAGGCAGGTCGATGGTGACGTTTTCGAACGGTTCGTGCTTGACGCCGTCAACCAGGCGGATGATCACTTCTGGACGACCAACGCCCATTTCGAAGCCTTCACGACGCATGGTTTCGATCAGTACGGACAAGTGCAGCTCGCCACGGCCCGATACTTTGAATTTGTCAGCCGAGTCGCCTTCTTCAACGCGCAGAGCAACGTTGTACAGCAGCTCTTTGTCCAGACGTTCCTTGATGTTACGGGAAGTCACGAACTTGCCTTCTTTACCGCAGAAAGGCGAGTCGTTTACCTGGAAGGTCATGGAAACGGTTGGCTCGTCAACGGTCAACGGCTTCATCGCTTCAACGTTCATCGGATCACACAGGGTGTCGGAGATGAACAGCGAATCCATACCGCTGATGCAAACGATGTCGCCTGCCGAAGCTTCTTCAACGTCTACACGGTGCAGACCGTGGTGACCCATCAGCTTCAGGATACGACCGTTGCGGCGCTTGCCGTCAGCGTCGATGGCAACAACCGGGGTGTTCGGCTTGACGCGACCACGAGCGATACGGCCAACACCGATAATGCCCAGGAAGCTGTTGTAGTCCAGTGCCGAGATTTGCATCTGGAACGGACCGTCACGGTCTACGGCTGGTGCTGGTACGTTGTCGACGATCGACTGGTACAGCGGGGTCATGTCTTCAGCCATGTCGGTGTGGTCAAGACCAGCAATACCGTTCAGGGCAGAGGCGTAAACCACTTTGAAGTCCAGCTGTTCTTCGGTAGCACCCAGGTTGTCGAACAGATCGAAGATCTGGTCCAGAACCCAGTCCGGACGTGCGCCCGGACGGTCAACCTTGTTGATGACCACGATTGGACGCAGGCCGGCTTCGAAAGCCTTCTTGGTCACAAAACGGGTTTGCGGCATAGGGCCGTCTTGAGCGTCAACCAGCAGCAGAACGGAGTCAACCATCGACATTACGCGTTCAACTTCGCCGCCGAAGTCGGCGTGGCCCGGGGTATCCACGATGTTGATGTGGTAGCCGTTCCAGTTGATGGCGGTGTTTTTCGCCAGAATGGTAATACCGCGCTCTTTCTCCTGGTCGTTGGAGTCCATTACGCGTTCGTCGTTAAGCTCGTTGCGCTCCAGGGTGCCGGATTGACGCAAGAGTTTGTCTACCAGGGTGGTTTTACCGTGGTCAACGTGAGCAATGATGGCGATGTTACGTAGATTTTCGATCACTTGTGTATCTCGATCAGAGGATTCGGTGTGCTGACTGAGTCCAGGCAGCGATTAACAGTAGAGTCCGTGCAAGCCGTTACAGCTTGACGGCGGCGTCGGGGGGCCGGTGACGCAGGCCACAGGCATACAGCCCCGGGCTCTTAGCTCGGTCGATAAACGCGCACATTGGCATGTCCCTCACTGAGCAAATGGTGAGCATGCAGGCGACTCATCACGCCTTTGTCGCAATACAACAGGTACTGACGGGTGTCATCCAGTTCCTTGAAGCGGCTGTTCAAAGCATAGAACGGCAACGCTTGTACTTCGATGCCAGCCAGTTCCAGCGGTTGATCTTCCTGAGCATCCGGGTGACGGATGTCGATTACGATCTGGCCCGCCAGCACTTCGCTGACTTCTTCGACTTGCAAGTCCTGGCCCAATTCATCGATTACCCGATCAATCGGCACCAGTTTGGCCCGCTCGAGCGCACGCTCAAGCACGGCCATATCAAACTGTTGTTCTTCATACTCCACGCGGTTGCGCTTGGCGTGGGTCTTGGGGTTGACCGAAATCACCCCGCAATATTCAGGCATATGCTTGGCGAAGTCAGCCGTACCGATTTCTTCTGCCAGATCGATGATGTCCTGCTTGTGGCTGGCGATCAGCGGGCGCAACACCAGCTTGTCTGTAGCCGAATCAATCAGCGACAAGTTGGGCAGCGTCTGGCTCGACACCTGGGAAATCGCTTCACCGGTCACCAGCACTTCGATATCGAGGCGTTCGGCAATACGCGTTGCAGCGCGCAACATCATACGCTTCAAAATGACGCCCATATGACTGTTATCGACTTTGCCGAGAATTTCGCCCAAAACTTCTTCGAACGGAACGCTCACAAACAGCACGCGCTGGGAGCTGCCGTACTTCTTCCATATATAGTGCGCGACTTCCATCACGCCCAGTTCATGGGCACGTCCGCCCAGGTTGAAGAAGCAGAAATGGCTCATGAGGCCGCGACGCATGATCTGGTAGGCCGCCACGGTAGAATCGAAACCACCGGACATCAGCACCAGGGTCTGCTCGAGCGAACCCAACGGGTAGCCACCAATACTGTCGTGCTGGTTGTGAATCACAAACAACCGTTGGTCGCGAATTTCAATGCGAACTTCGATTTCTGGCTTTTTCAGCTCGATTCCGGCCGCACCGCACTCACGACGCAGCTTGCTGCCGACGTATTTCTCGACTTCCATCGAGGTAAACGGGTGCTTGCCAGCGCGCTTGCAACGCACCGAAAAGATCTTGCCCGCCAGCGCATCGCCGAAGTGCAATTTGCACTTTTCAACGATGTCGTCGAAGTCGCCCAACGGGTACTCGTCAACCTGCAGAAAATGCGCGATGCCCGGCATGCAGCTCAGGCGTTCGGTCATTTCTTTCAAGGCTTTAGGGTCACTTACGCGCGTTTGCAGCTCGATGTTGTCCCACACGCCCGTCACCACCACAGCCGGGTCCAGATCGCGGAGCACAGTACGGATGTTTTTGGCCAATTGACGGACGAAACGCATCCGAACCGGACGGCTCTTGATAGTGATTTCGGGGAAGACTTTAACGATTAGTTTCATGAAAACAGCGCGCGAGCAGCCTGCCAAAAAAGGGGGGCGCGGATTATAGCGGAAATTGCTCAAGGTTTAACCAGTTATCGTACAAACGGTTTTCATCGCACCAAAATAGAACATAAACGCCAGATTTCGCTTCATTTGGGTGCGATAAACGCGGCTAATCGGTAGTCTGCCCCGCTTACCTGCTTGAGATTGGCGCATTACGCCCAAGTCGGGGCACTGGCATGCAATTTGCTCCCTTGTGAGGCAGGTTGCCTTGGCAGAGTATTCGCGCCGGCATCAACCACTTATTAAGGGCATTCCACTACCAGCCCTAAGCCACCCCGGAGGACACTATGTCGAAGTCGGTTCAACTCATCAAAGATCATGACGTCAAGTGGATTGATCTGCGCTTCACTGATACCAAAGGCACTCAGCACCACGTGACCATGCCGGCCCGTGATGCGCTGGATGAAAACTTCTTCACCGACGGCAAAATGTTCGACGGCTCCTCCATTGCTGGCTGGAAAGGCATCGAAGCGTCCGACATGATCCTGCTGCCAGACGACAGCACTGCTGTTCTGGACCCGTTCACCGAACAGCCTACGCTGATCCTGGTGTGCGACATCATCGAACCGTCGACCATGCAAGGCTATGACCGCGACCCACGCGCCATCGCTACCCGTGCCGAGGAATACCTGAAGTCCACCGGTATCGGCGACACCGTTTTCGTTGGCCCGGAGCCAGAGTTCTTCATCTTTGACCAGGTGAAGTTCAAGTCCGACATTTCCGGCTCCATGTTCAAGATCTACTCCGAACAGGGTTCGTGGATGTCCGACCAGGACGTGGAAGGCGGCAACAAAGGCCACCGTCCCGGCGTCAAAGGCGGTTATTTCCCGGTTCCGCCGTTCGACCATGACCACGAAATCCGTACCTCCATGTGCAACGCCATGGAAGAGATGGGCCTAGTTATCGAAGTTCACCACCACGAAGTGGCAACTGCTGGCCAGAACGAAATCGGCGTGCAGTTCAACACCCTGGTGAAAAAGGCTGACGAAGTTCAGACCCTGAAATACTGCGTACACAACGTGGCAGATGCCTACGGCCGTACCGCTACCTTCATGCCAAAGCCTCTGTACGGCGACAACGGCTCGGGTATGCACGTTCACATGTCCATCTCCAAAGATGGCAAGAACACCTTCGCAGGCGAAGGCTATGCCGGCCTGTCCGACACTGCCCTGTTCTTCATCGGCGGTATCATCAAGCACGGTAAGGCCCTGAACGGCTTCACCAACCCGGCTACCAACTCCTACAAGCGTCTGGTACCAGGCTTCGAAGCACCGGTAATGCTGGCCTACTCGGCTCGTAACCGTTCGGCTTCGATCCGTATTCCTTACGTGTCCAGCCCTAAAGCTCGCCGTATCGAAGCACGCTTCCCGGATCCAGCAGCCAACCCGTACCTGTGCTTCGCGGCACTGATGATGGCTGGTCTGGACGGTATCCAGAACAAGATCCACCCTGGCGACGCAGCGGACAAAAACCTGTATGACCTGCCGCCTGAAGAAGCCAAAGAGATCCCGCAAGTGTGCGGCAGCCTGAAAGAGGCCCTGGAGGAACTGGACAAAGGTCGCGCGTTCCTGACCAAAGGCGGCGTTTTCAGCGACGACTTCATCGACGCGTACATCGCCCTGAAAAGCGAAGAAGAAATCCAGGTTCGTACCTTCGTACACCCACTGGAATACGAGCTGTACTACAGCTGCTAATCCGGTGACGCCTGCGCAAGCGGCGTGATTTGAAAAAGCCTCCTTCGGGAGGCTTTTTTGTGGGCGCCGTCTTACACAAGCATCGGATCAGAGCTTCTGGATTCGTGCCTGCACCTGACAGCCACCCTGCTGAGTGACCGGTAGTTTGTCGCCACTCAACCAATGGAGACTGACATGCACCCCTTACTCGCCCTCAAAACCCTGCTGCTGGCATGCGCCTGCCTGCTCATGCTGGGCTGCAACAGTTCACCCACTGCAGTAACGGTCGAACAACTGCTCAAGACAGGCCAATCCTGGACAGGCACCCCTTACACCTGGCCGGACGGCAAGCCGGAATTCACCGTGGTCAAAATCACACTCCCGGCCAACACCGCACTGAAATGGCACACGCACCCCATGCCCAATATCGCCTACGTGGTCGCTGGTGAACTGCTGGTCGAAACCGAAGACGGCATGCACAAAACCACGCTCAAACCTGGCCAGGTACTGCCCGAGATGGTCAATACTTCCCATCGAGGCACCAGCGGCAAGGCCCCGGTAGAACTGATCGTGTTCTATGCAGGCACGCCCGGCATGCCGCTGTCCCATTAACCACGCAAGGCCCGTAGCAGGTACCGGAAGCTGCGTTCGAAACGCAAAACGGTGGTCACCTCAGAGTGGGCGCTGCCTGTGTCGCATCGCGCACTCGGGGCTTATGACCGGTGTGCGCTCGAACGCGGCACACAACCTCTGGCTGCACCCATAGCAAATATCCCGCGCACATTTTCAGGCAACTGAATCCATTCATCTAAATTGCACTATATTGGTGCGACTATAGTTTGATAGTGCACTTACCAGCCCAATTTGGTTCATAAACACTCGCATGCCGGGCTGCGGCGATATGCGCCCAGCTTGTAAACGCCTATTTCAGGGGAGCGACGCTTCTTTTCGGAGCCTTGGTTTGGTTTTTGCATTTTCCTTGCACCAGCGCTTCACCGCGCACGCAATCCGGGATCGGCCCATGACCATCAGTGACGCCCTGCACCGACTGTTACTCGACAACCTGACCACTGCCACGCTTTTACTCAATGCTGATTTGCGCCTTGAGTACATGAACCCGGCGGCAGAGATGCTGTTGGCGATCAGCGGTCAACGCAGTCACGGCCAGTTCATCAGCGAGCTCTTTACGGAGTCCACCGAGGCTCTGCACTCGCTGCGCCAGGCAGTTGAGCAAGCGCACCCGTTTACCAAACGCGAAGCCATGCTGACCTCGCTGACGGGCCAGAACCTGACGGTGGACTATGCCGTAACGCCCATCTTGAGCAATGGCGGCACCATGCTGTTGCTTGAGGTACACCCCCGCGACCGTCTGCTGCGCATCACCAAAGAAGAAGCCCAGCTGTCCAAGCAAGAAACCAGCAAGATGCTGGTACGCGGCCTGGCCCACGAGATAAAGAACCCTCTGGGAGGCATTCGCGGTGCGGCCCAGCTGCTGGCCCGGCAATTGCCCGACGAAAACCTGCGCGACTACACCAACGTCATCATCGAAGAAGCAGATCGCCTGCGTAACCTGGTCGACCGCATGCTGGGCTCCAACAAACTGCCGTCGCTGGCCATGACCAACGTCCACGAAGTACTGGAACGCGTGTGCAATCTGGTCGAAGCCGAGACCCAGGGCAGCATCACTTTGGTGCGTGACTATGACCCCAGCCTGCCTGACCTGCTGATCGACCGTGAACAGATGATCCAGGCAGTACTCAATATCGTGCGCAACGCCATGCAGGCCATCGGCAGCCAGAATGAGCTGCGCCTGGGCCGCATCAGCCTGCGCACCCGCGCCATGCGCCAGTTCACCATTGGCCACATACGCCACCGGCTGGTGACAAAAATCGAAATTATCGACAACGGCCCGGGCATACCGTTCGAGCTGCAAGACACCCTGTTTTTCCCGATGGTCAGCGGCCGCCCGGACGGTACCGGGCTTGGCCTGGCCATCACGCAAAACATCATCAGTCAGCACCAGGGGTTGATCGAGTGTGAAAGCCACCCCGGCCACACACTCTTCTCGATCTTTCTACCACTGGAACAAGGAGCCGCATCGACATGAGCCGAAGTGAAACCGTGTGGATCGTCGACGACGACCGTTCAATCCGCTGGGTACTGGAAAAAGCCTTGCAACAGGAAGGCATGACCACACAAAGTTTCGACAGTGCCGATGGGGTCATGAGCCGACTGGCTCGCCAACAGCCTGACGTGATCATTTCCGATATCCGCATGCCCGGCTCCAGCGGTCTGGACCTGCTCGCCAAAATCCGCGAACAGCACCCGCGCCTGCCGGTCATCATCATGACCGCTCATTCCGATCTGGACAGCGCGGTAGCGTCCTATCAGGGCGGCGCATTCGAATACCTGCCCAAGCCGTTTGATGTCGATGACGCCGTGTCTCTGGTCAAGCGCGCCAACCAGCACGCCCAGGAGCAGCAAGGCCTGGCCGTAGCGCCGACGCTGGCCCCGACGCCGGAAATCATCGGCGAAGCCCCGGCGATGCAAGAGGTGTTTCGTGCCATTGGCCGCCTGAGCCACTCCAACATCACGGTGCTGATCAACGGTGAATCAGGTACCGGCAAAGAGCTGGTGGCCCACGCCCTGCACCGCCACAGCCCGCGGGCCGCGTCGCCATTTATCGCATTGAACATGGCTGCGATCCCCAAGGACCTCATGGAATCCGAGCTATTCGGCCATGAAAAAGGCGCTTTCACTGGCGCTGCAAACCTGCGCCGGGGCCGTTTTGAGCAGGCCGATGGCGGCACCCTGTTCCTCGATGAGATCGGCGACATGCCGGCGGACACCCAAACCCGGTTGCTGCGGGTACTGGCCGATGGCGAGTTCTACCGGGTTGGCGGGCACACGCCGGTCAAGGTCGATGTTCGCATCATCGCAGCCACACACCAGAACCTTGAAACCCTGGTGCAGGCCGGCAAGTTTCGTGAAGACCTGTTCCACCGTCTGAACGTAATCCGCATCCATATTCCGCGCCTGTCAGACCGCCGCGAAGACATCCCGACCCTGGCCCGGCACTTTCTCAGCAGCGCCGCGCAAGAACTGTCCGTAGAGCCAAAACTGCTCAAGGCCGAGACCGAGCAGTACCTGAAAAACCTGCCCTGGCCAGGCAACGTGCGCCAGCTGGAGAACACCTGCCGCTGGATCACGGTGATGGCTTCGGGTCGCGAAGTGCATATCGGCGACCTGCCTCCCGAGTTGCTCAACCTGCAACAGGACGCCTCCCCTGTCACCAACTGGGAGCAGGCACTGCGCCAGTGGGCTGACCAGGCGCTGGGGCGTGGCCAGTCCAACCTGCTCGACAGTGCAGTGCCGACCTTTGAGCGGATCATGATCGAGACGGCGCTCAAGCACACCGCAGGCCGCCGTCGCGACGCTGCCGTGCTGTTGGGCTGGGGCCGCAATACCTTGACCCGCAAGATCAAGGAACTGGGCATGAAGATCGATGGCGACGAGGATGAGGGCGACGAGGCTTGAAGCCGTTCAAAAGCGCCCTCACCCAATCCTCTCCCGTAGGGAGAGGGAGCTGATGGGTGGTGTTTCATAAATCTGCTTTTGCCTTTAGTCCCCTTTCCCTGTGGAAGAGGGTTAGGGGCTCTTGATCTGACCGCACCACCCTCAAGCAACCCGCCCCAATATCGTGCACAGCTCTAGCCCAAGGGTTTGCGCCAAACCCGGGGAAAAAATCAGCCCCCAAACAAAAGCCCCGGATTCCGGGGCTTTTGCGTACTCAAGGGGCAATTTTTACAAAAAATCAAAAACTGGCACGCGCCCTGCAATACCTATTACACGCAACACCGCTTTAGGGGACCTTGATACAGGCAGGTCAAGACTCCCCACTTTTACACCGCAGCCTTGATGCCTTTTGCATCAACGCGCACAGCGCTTTTGGGGAACCCGGTACAGGCAGGCTGGAATTCCCTCTTTTATTACTCTCGCAGGTTTACCTGCAACCGCCAGCGTCCATCTTGCGACGCCCCGGCCCAGTCGCCCTTCAAGGCACGGGCCGCCACCAGGGTCAGCAGCAACCCGCCATCCGTATCACGCACCCGCCAGTTCACGCTCTTGCCGTTAAACGTCAACTGGCCGCTCTGCACCTTGCCCCTGGCATCAAACAGCAACCCCAGCGTGCCGTCGACCAGCTCACCATGCAGCTTGGGCTCGGCGCTGAACCACACCACCAGGCCGCCGGGCAGCACGTCCACCTGCTGCAGCTCCACAGGGGTTGGCGCGGTCAATCGACCGATCATCATCCCCACCATCACACCGACTATCGCCAAAGAACCTAAAACCCGTGGCCATAGTTTCGGTCGCGGGTCCTCTTCAAGCGTAGAATGCTGTCCATCTTTAAGTTCGGAGCCGTGCATGTTTCACGTCATCCTTTTTCAACCAGAAATTCCGCCGAATACCGGCAACATTATCAGGCTGTGCGCCAACAGCGGCTGCCACCTGCATTTGATCGAGCCTATCGGTTTTGAGCTGGACGACAAGCGCTTGCGCCGTGCCGGGCTCGATTACCACGAGTATGCGCCGCTCAAGCGTCATGCCGACCTGGCCAGTTGCCTGGAAAGCCTGGGCCATCCGCGCCTGTTCGCCTTTACCACCAAAGGCTCCAGACCGTTTCACGACGTGCAGTTTGCCGAGGGCGATGCTTTTCTCTTCGGCCCTGAAAGCCGTGGCCTGCCGCCCGAAGTGCTCGACAGCCTGGACGGCGAGCACCGCCTGCGCCTGCCTATGCGCGAAGGCTGCCGCAGCCTGAATCTGTCTAACACCGTAGCGGTCGCCGTGTATGAGGCCTGGCGCCAGCTAGGCTTCAAGTAAACACACACCCTGTGGGAGCGGGCTTGCCCGCGATGAAAGCTACGCGATGTACCTGTTGCACCGCAGCGATTCAATCGCGAGCAAGCCCGCTCCCACACACAAAAAAAGCGCCCTCAGGCGCTTTTTTTTGGCAATCGGCTGTTTATTGAACAGTCGGGCTGCCTTCTTCCTGCATGCGCTGCAGTTCTTGCGCGTACAGGGCATCGAAGTTCACCGGAGCCAGCATCAACGCAGGGAACGAGCCACGTGTCACCAGGCTGTCCAGGGTTTCGCGGGCATACGGGAACAGGATGTTCGGGCAGAACGCGCCCAGGGTATGGTTCATCGACGCTGGATCAAGGTTTTTGATCAGGAAGATGCCGGCCTGTTGCACTTCAGCAATAAACGCCACTTCGTCACCGTTTTTCACGGTAACCGACAGGGTCAGAACCACTTCGTGGAAGTCGCCTTCCAGCGGCTTTTGACGGGTGTTCAGATCCAGGCCAACGCTCGGCTCCCACTGCTGACGGAAGATCGCCGGGCTTTTTGGCGCTTCGAACGACAGGTCACGCACGTAGATGCGCTGCAGGGAGAATTGTGGAGCGGTGTCTTCATCGCTAACAGCAGCGGTGTTCTGTTGGTCAGTCATCACAGATCCTTGTTGATCTTGGGGCTTATAGAGAATGAGAGTCAGACGTTCAGCAGCGCATCCAATTTACCTGCGCGCTCCAGAGCAAACAGGTCATCGCATCCGCCAACATGCTTGTCGCCAATCCAGATTTGCGGAACCGACGTGCGGCCTGCCTTCTGAGCCATCTCGGCACGTACCTGTGGCTTGCCGTCGACCTTGATCTCTTCGAAGGCAATACCCTTGTTCTCAAGCAGAGCCTTGGCACGCATGCAATAAGGGCAATAGTCGCTGGAGTAAACGATGACCTTGGACATAGTTACTTCACCACTGGCAGGTTGTCAGCGCGCCAGCTGGAAATGCCGCCAGACAGCTTGGCAGCATTGTAACCAGCCTTGAGCAGCTCACGGGCATGGCCGCCCGAGTGCTGGCCGGCAGCGTCGACCAGAATGATGGTCTTGCCCTTGTGCTTGTCCAGCTCGGCAATGCGCGCCATCAGTTTGTCTTGCGGGATATTAATAGCACCCACGATGTGGCCGGCGGCAAAATCCTTGGCCGGGCGAATATCAATCACCACACCTTCGTCGCGATTGACCAGGCCGGTCAGTTCGCCCGTGCTGATGCTGCGCCCGCCACGGCTCATCTCGTGGGCGATCAACAGCGCCAGCAGGATGACAAACGCGCCTACAAGCAGGTAGTGGGAAGTCGCAAATGCAATCAGGTGCTCAACCATCAGAAGGTTCCAGGGTCGTAAAATGTGGGCCAGTATACACAGCCACCTTGGTCGGCCAAACCCCGCCCGGCGGTGACGCCACATGAACTTCGCTTTAAACTGCGCGTCCTCTGTATACCTTCTTATAAACCAGCCACGAGTGGGATCTATGACTACCACGCCTAAACCTTTGGTCCTGATCATCCTGGATGGCTTCGGTCACAGTGAAAGTCACGAATACAACGCCGTTTATTCGGCCAAGAAACCGGTGCTGGATCGTCTTTGCGCGAGCATGCCGAACGGCCTGATCTCGGGTTCGGGCATGGATGTCGGGCTGCCTGACGGCCAGATGGGCAACTCCGAGGTCGGCCACATGAACCTGGGCGCCGGCCGCGTGGTGTATCAGGATTTCACCCGTGTCACCAAATCCATCCGCGATGGCGAGTTCTTTGAAAACCCGACCATTTGCGCCGCGGTCGACAAGGCCGTGGCTGCAGGCAAGGCCGTGCACATCCTGGGCCTGCTGTCCGATGGTGGTGTTCACAGCCATCAGGACCACCTGATCGCAATGGCCGAGCTGGCATTCAAGCGCGGCGCAGAAAAAATCTACCTGCACGCCTTCCTTGATGGCCGCGACACCCCGCCAAAAAGTGCCTCATCTTCCATTGAACTGCTGGACGAAGCGTTCAAGGACCTGGGCAAAGGCCGTATCGCCAGCCTGATCGGCCGTTACTTCGCCATGGACCGTGACAATCGCTGGGACCGCGTAGAGCAGGCCTACAACCTGATCGTCGACGGCAAGGGCGAGTTCAACGCCGCTACCGCCCAGGAAGGCCTGGAAGCTGCCTACGCACGTGGCGAAAGCGACGAATTCGTCAAAGCCACGACCATCGGCGAGCCGGTGAAAGTGGAAGACGGCGACGCCGTGGTCTTTATGAACTTCCGCGCCGACCGCGCCCGCGAGCTGACCCGTGTATTCGTTGAAGATGACTTCAACGCCTTCGCCCGCGCCCGCCAGCCAAAACTGGCCGGTTTCGTGATGCTGACCCAATACGCTGCGAGTATCCCGGCACCCAGCGCATTCGCGCCCGGCAGCCTGGAAAACGTACTGGGCGATTACCTGGCCAAAAACGGCAAAACCCAGTTGCGCATTGCAGAAACCGAGAAGTATGCCCATGTGACCTTCTTCTTCTCGGGCGGCCGTGAAGAGCCGTTCCCGGGTGAAGAGCGCATTCTGGTGCCGTCGCCGAAAGTCGCCACCTACGACCTGCAACCGGAAATGAGCGCCCCCGAAGTCACCGACCATATCGTCGATGCCATCGAAAACCAGCGTTATGACGTGATCGTGGTCAACTACGCCAATGGCGACATGGTTGGCCACAGCGGCGTATTCGACGCAGCCGTCAAGGCAGTTGAATGCCTGGATGCCTGCGTGGGCCGTATCGTGGAAGCACTGGACAAGGTCGGCGGCGAAGCCCTGATCACCGCTGACCACGGCAACGTGGAGCAGATGGAAGACGAGTCCACAGGCCAGGCGCATACCGCCCACACCTGTGAGCCCGTGCCGTTTATCTATGTAGGAAAGCGCTCGCTCAAAGTTCGCGAAGGCGGCGTGCTGGCCGACGTGGCACCCACCATGCTCAAACTGCTGGGGCTGCCACAGCCGCAAGAGATGACCGGCAAATCGATTCTGGTCGACGCTTAAAACAACGCAATGCCTGTGGGAGCGGGCTTGCTCGCGATACCGGCGACGCGGTGCATCAGGCATTGCGTGGTGATGCTATCGCGAGCAAGCCCGCTCCCACAGGATCAACGGCTACAATTTCACCTTCATCCATTTCTTATAGGTGACGAGGGCGGGCATACTAGGCCGTCCCGTTCCCCAGGTGTCGCCCGCCCCATGCTTCGCGCCCTTATAGCCTTGACCCTCGCATGCATGCTCCAACCGGCGTTTGCCGACGAGCGCGCGCAAACCCAACAGCAGCTGGATGCCACGCGCCAGGATATCAGCGAGCTGAAAAAGCTCCTGGGCAAGCTGCAGGAAGAAAAGTCCGGCGTGCAGAAAGACCTGCGCGGTACCGAAACCGAAATCGGCAAGCTGGAGAAGCAGGTTGAAACCCTGCAACAAGAACTAAAAAAGAGTGAAGGCGAGCTGCTGCGCCTAGATAGCGAGAAAAAAAAACTCCACAGCGCAAAACTTGAACAGCAACGCCTGATCGCCATTCAGGCCCGCGCCGCCTATCAGGGTGGGCGTCAGGAATACCTGAAGATGCTGCTCAACCAGCAAAACCCCGAGAAGTTCGCCCGAACCCTCACTTATTACGACTACTTGAGCGAAGCCCGTCTGGCCCAGCTCAAAGGCTTCAACGAGACACTGCGCCAACTAGCCAATGTCGAGGCCGATATCAACTTGCAGCAAGCGCAACTGCTGACCCAGAAAAGCAGCCTGGACACCCAGCGCGCCGAGCTCGACAAGGTGCGTGCAGAGCGCCAGCAAGTGCTGGCCAAGCTCAATACCGACGTAAAGGACCGCGACCAGAAGTTGCAGGCCCGCGAGCAGGATCAGGCCGATCTGGCGAAAGTCCTCAAGACCATCGAAGAAACCCTCGCCCGCCAGGCCCGCGAAGCCGAGCAGGCGCGGCAAAAAGCCCTGATTGCGCAGCAGGAAGCCGAGAAAAAACGCCAGCGCGAGGCTGCATCGGTCGTTACCGATGCCCCGCGAAAACCGGTGCAATCCACACCGGGGCCATTGGTCTCCAGCGCAGGTGCGTCTTACGGCGGTGCTTTTTCTCAAGCCCGGGGCAAACTTCCATGGCCAGTTGATGGTCGACTGCTTGCACGTTTCGGTGAAACCCGTGGCGACGACTCGCGCACCAAGTGGGACGGCGTGATGATCAGCGCCGGTGCCGGCACCCAGGTACACGCCGTACACGGCGGGCGCGTGGTGTTTGCCGACTGGCTGCGCGGTGCAGGCCAACTGGTGATTCTGGACCACGGTAATGGTTTCTTAAGCTTGTATGGCCACAATCAGACGTTGCTCAAGTCTGCCGGCGACGTTGTAAAAGCCGGCGAGGTAATTTCCACCGTGGGCAACAGCGGTGGTCAGGCCACGCCAGCACTGTATTTTGCTATTCGTCAGCAGGGACGCCCAAGCGACCCTGCACAATGGTGTCGCACTCAGGGATGAGTCCATCACCTTTAATACGTAGGAGTTCGCTCAACATGCCGCATTTGTCCCGCCTCAACTCGCTGGCCCTGACGATCGCTCTGCTGATCGGCTCGCCATTGGCATTTGCTGCCGAGCCGAGCATTCCGCCAGCCGGGGCTGCTACCAGCGCCAAGGCACCGCTGCCTCTGGAAGAGCTGCGCACATTTGCCGAGGTCATGGATCGGATCAAGGCCGCCTATGTTGAGCCGGTAGACGACAAAACCCTGCTGGAGAATGCCATTAAGGGCATGCTCAGCAACCTCGACCCGCATTCTGCCTATCTGGGGCCGGAAGATTTCGCCGAGCTGCAGGAAAGCACCAGCGGCGAATTTGGCGGGTTGGGCATTGAAGTCGGCACTGAAGACGGCAACATCAAGATCGTCTCACCAATCGACGACACCCCTGCCAGCAAAGCCGGCATCCAGGCCGGTGACTTAATCGTCAAGATCAATGGTCAGCCCACCCGTGGCCTGAGCATGACCGAGGCCGTAGACAAAATGCGCGGCAAGATCGGTCAGAAAATCACTTTGACCCTGGTACGCAACGGTGGCGCACCGTTTGACGTAACCCTGACCCGGGCCAATATCCAGGTCAAGAGCGTCAAGGCCCAGCTGCTTGAAGACGGCTACGGCTACATCCGCATTACCCAGTTCCAGGTCAAGACTGGCGAAGAAGTGGCCGCTGCGCTGTCCAAACTGCGCAGGGAAAACGGCAACAAGCGCCTCAAGGGCATCATCCTTGACCTGCGCAACAACCCGGGCGGCGTGCTGCAGTCGGCAGTTGAAGTGGTAGACCATTTCATCACCAAAGGTCTGATCGTCTATACCAAGGGCCGTATCGCCAACTCTGAGCTGCGTTTCTCGGCTACCGGCAAGGATCTGAGCGAAGGCGTGCCATTGGTGGTACTGATCAACGGCGGCAGCGCCTCGGCGTCAGAGATCGTCGCCGGTGCCTTGCAGGATCAGAAGCGTGGTGTGGTGATGGGCACCACCAGCTTCGGTAAGGGCTCGGTGCAAACCGTACTGCCGTTGAACAATGACCGCGCGCTGAAGATCACCACAGCGCTGTACTTCACTCCGAACGGGCGCTCGATCCAGGCCCAGGGCATTGTTCCGGACATCGAAGTCAGCCGCGCCAGGATCACCCGCGAGCAAGACACCGAGTACTACAAAGAGGCCGACCTGCAAGGTCACCTCGGCAATGGTAACGGCGGTGCCGACAAGCCGACCGGCTCCGGCCCCAAAGCCAAGCCGATGCCCCAGGACGATGACTTCCAGCTGAGCCAGGCCCTGAGCCTGCTTAAAGGCTTGAGCATCACACGCGGCAACTGAGGTGCGTCTTTCCCTGGCCCTCATCCTGCTCTGCTGCCTGACCGGTACCGCCCACGCGGCACCGGTCAGCGCGCCCGCCACACCGCACAAGGCTTACCTGAGCCTGATTATCGATGACCTTGGGCAAAACCTGCCCCGGGACCGCCGCGTGCTGGCGCTGCCCGGCCCGGTCACCACCGCCGTGATGCCCGACACCCCCCATGCTGCCGAATTTGCCCGCGAAGCCCACAAGGCCGGCAAGATCGTCATTTTGCACATGCCAATGGACCCGGCCACCGGGCCCTTTGCCTGGCACCCGGACCTGCCTGTCGACGAACTTGAAAAGCGCCTCAACGCCGCGTTCAAGGCAGTGCCCTACACCAGCGGTATCAACAACCACATGGGCAGCCGCATGACCTCCCAGCCACAAGCGATGGCCTGGCTGATGGGCAACTTGCAGCAACGTCACAAATTCTTTGTCGACAGCCGCACCAGCGCGCAGACGGTCGCGGCGGCCGAGGCGCAAAAAATCGGCCTGGCCAGTGTTTCGCGGGATGTGTTTCTCGATGACGTACGCACCGAGCAGGCGATCACCACACAACTGCACACCGCGATCAATCTGGCGCGCAAGCAAGGTTCGGCGGTGATGATCGGCCATCCCTACCCGCAAACCCTCGCCGTGCTTGAACGGGAGCTGCCCAAGCTCAAGGCCCAGGGCATTGACTGGATCGATATCAGGCAAATGATCGGCGTGCGCAGCAACAAGGCGATGGCCGGGCATGGGAAGGATGGGGTTTATCGCTGAGACCCGTGCCATTTGTAGCCGCTGAGGAGCGCAGCCTTCGTTCCTCGTCAGCGGCTACACGCTCTGTGTGTTACAGGTACTTTGCGCGGATTTTCTCATCCACGCCTTCTGCCTTTAACTCATCCAGCGCCTTCTGCAACTTGCTCACCACCTCGTCCGGCACGTCTTTGTTCAACGCCAAAAACAGCTCGGCCTGATTGAAACGCAACACCGTCTTGAACCCTGAAATCCCTACCTGACGTGCCAAAAATTGGCCAGCTGGAGCACCTGTGGCCCACAAGTCGATTTGCCCGGCCTGCAACTTGCGGGCGTTGTCCTGATCGCGCAGCACAATCACCGGCGCCAGCCCCTGCTTCTCTAGGGACAAGGCAATGGCGTCGCCCTTGTAAGCACCCACACGATACTGGCGGGCCTGTTCGAGGGACGTCAGGGTAATCGGGCTATCCCCTCGGGCCAGCAACACCCAGTCATCAGGACCAATAGGGCCGACCCACTTGAACAGCTTTTCACGCTCGGGCACGCGGGCGGTGACAAACACACCGTATCCGGGTTTTTCGAGGGCAAGGTGGTAGATACGCTCCCAAGGGAAACGCAGGGTCATGCTGTAGGGGATGCCGGCACGTTTGAAGGTTTCACGCAGAATATCGACGGCGATACCTTCAATATTATCGTTCTGCGCAAAATTCTTGCCGTTTTTGGCCATGTTGTACGGCGGGAAGTTTTCAGTCAGTAACACGATCGATGAGTTCGACGTATCAGCCGCAAAAGCGGTACTCGCCAGCCACATGGTGGAACTGACGAGAATAGGCACAAAGCGTTTAAACATGACAGGCGACCTGAATCCATGGCGTGCTCAAGAGTGCCGTGGGCACGCCATGCTGTCCAGTAGCCTTTGGCCTTAGCGAACCACGATTCCGCGCTCTGCCATGTACGCCTTGGCCTCTGGCACCGTGTATTCACCAAAGTGGAAAATACTCGCCGCCAGCACTGCACTGGCGTGACCTTCCAGAATGCCGTCAGCCAGATGCTGGAGGTTACCGACACCGCCCGAGGCAATCACCGGAATGCCCAGTGCATCACTGATTGCGCGGGTAACCCCCAGATCGAAGCCGTTTTTCATGCCGTCCTGATCCATGCTGGTCAACAGGATTTCGCCGGCGCCCAGGCCTTCCATCTTCATGGCCCACTCGACCGCGTCGAGCCCGGTTGGCTTGCGCCCGCCGTGGGTGAAAATTTCCCAGCGCGGGGTTTCGCCCGGCAAGGAGACTTTCTTGGCATCAATGGCGACCACAATGCACTGCGAGCCAAAATGTTGCGCCGCTTCGCCCACAAACTCCGGGTTAAACACCGCTGCGGTATTGATCGAGACTTTGTCGGCACCGGCATTGAGCAGGTTGCGTATGTCCTGGATGCAGCGCACCCCGCCACCTACGGTCAACGGGATAAACACCTGACTGGCCATGCGTTCGACTGTATGCAGCGTGGTGTCGCGCCCATCGACGCTGGCAGTGATATCGAGAAAGGTAATCTCGTCAGCACCCTGCTCATCGTAACGACGGGCGATCTCTACCGGGTCGCCGGCATCGCGAATGTTCTCGAACTTGACGCCCTTTACGACCCGGCCGTTATCCACGTCCAGGCAAGGGATGATGCGTTTGGCCAGCGCCATGGGTCTCTCCTCAGGCCTTGTAGCTGTCGCAGAAGGCTTGCGCCTCGGCCACATCCAGCGTGCCTTCATAGATGGCGCGACCGGTAATGGCGCCCACGATGCCCGGTGCCTTGGCGTCCATCAGGGCCTTGATGTCACCCAGGTTGTGGATGCCGCCCGAAGCGATCACCGGAATGCTGGTGGCAGCGGCCAATGCGGCGGTGTAGCTCACGTTGCAGCCCTGCATCATGCCGTCCTTGGCAATGTCGGTATAAACGATGGCCGACACACCGTCTGCTTCAAATCGTTTGGCCAGGTCGATGACCTGCACGGTGCTCACTTCAGCCCAGCCGTCAGTGGCCACAAAGCCGTCTTTTGCATCCATGCCGACAATGATCTTGCCCGGGAACGCGCGGCAGGCCTCGGCCACGAACTCAGGGTTTTTCACTGCCTTGGTGCCCAGGATCACATAGCTCACGCCCGCCTTGACGTAATGCTCGATGGTTTCCAGGGAGCGAATCCCGCCGCCGATCTGGATCGGCAGGTGCGGGTACAGCTTGGCAATGGCAGTGACCACTTCGCCGTTGACCGGCTGGCCTTCAAAGGCGCCGTTGAGGTCGACCAGGTGCAGACGGCGGCAACCGCCCTCTACCCATTTGGCAGCCATGCTCACCGGGTCATCGGAAAATACCGTGGAGTCTTCCATGCGGCCCTGGCGCAGACGTACACAGGCACCGTCTTTAAGATCGATAGCGGGAATAATCAGCATGTGGCAAACCTTCAAATTCGGGAGTCTGAGACTCGGAAATCAGTTCTTCTCGAGCGCCCACAGGTCGCTTTCGATGCTCTCGAACCTCTCTTTGAGGTGCGCCTGCACATCGAAAATCGCCCGATTGTAGTAATGCGGGGCGATTTCGCGGGTGAACAGCTCAAGGATTTCAGCCGCCTCGAACGAACCCAGGTCCAGTTCGAAGCGGTCTTCCATAAAGCGTTTGATCTTGCTGTTGGCTTCGTTCTCTTGCTCAGGGGTGAGCGTGAGAATCGGCGGCTTTTTGCGCGGCGCCATTACCAGCGGCCATCCCAGGCCGCAAAGTTTTCCAGCAGCTGCAAGCCGTGGGTATGGCTTTTTTCCGGGTGGAACTGCACCGCGAAGCGCGAGCCCTCGGCCAGCGCTGCGGCGAAATCGACGCCGTAATGCCCGCCACCGACTACCTGGCGAGGATTGCCCGCCGCAATGTAGTAGCTGTGTACAAAGTAGAAACGCGCCAGGTCGGGGATGCCGTGCCACAGCGGGTGATCCACTTTTTGCTGCACTTCGTTCCAGCCCATGTGCGGCACCTTGAGATGCTCGCCGTCTTCGTGCAGGTCCTTGCCGAAGAACTTCACGGCGCCCGGGAACAGGCCGATGCAATCAACACCGCCGTTCTCTTCGCTGCTGTCGAGCAAGGCTTGCATGCCGACACAAATACCGAGAAACGGACGATCCTGACTGACTTCACGCACCAGCGAGTCAAAACCCAGGCGACGGATTTCGGCCATGCAATCGCGGATCGCACCCACACCCGGGAACACTACGCGGTCGGCTTCGCGAATCACGCTGGCATCGCTGGTAATCAGCACCCGACCGGCGCCAACGTGCTCCAGCGCCTTGGCCACCGAGTGCAGGTTACCCATGCCGTAATCGATTACCGCCACTGTCTGCATCAGAGCACGCCCTTGGTAGAAGGCATTTGCCCGGCCATGCGCTCATCCAGCGCCACGGCCATGCGCAGGGCGCGGCCGAAAGCCTTGAACACGGTTTCGATCTGGTGGTGGGTGTTGGTGCCGCGCAGGTTGTCGATGTGCAGGCTGACATTGGCGTGGTTCACGAAGCCCTGGAAGAACTCCTGAAACAGGTCAACATCGAAGCCGCCGACGGTGGCGCGGGTGTAGGGAACATGCATTTGCAGACCAGGACGACCGGAAAAGTCGATGACTACACGGGACAGCGCTTCGTCCAGCGGGACGTAAGCGTGACCGTAGCGGGTCATGCCTTTTTTATCGCCGACTGCTTCGCTGAAGGCTTTACCCAGGGTAATGCCGACATCTTCGACGGTATGGTGATCGTCGATATGCAGGTCGCCTTTGCACTCGATGTCCAGGTCGATCAACCCATGTCGGGCGATCTGGTCGAGCATGTGCTCAAGAAAAGGAACACCGATATCGAATCGGGCCTTACCGGTACCATCCAAGTTGATCGAGGCTTTAATCTGGGTTTCCAGAGTATCGCGCTCGACTGACGCCTTACGTTCGGCCATCACCAGCTCCGCAAAATCATTGGGCGAAAAAGGTGGCCATTATAGGCACGGGTCAGGCAAACAGAAACATTAAGGGTGCGGTGGCTGACGTAATGCGCGTTGACGCACAGGCCGCGCCGCCTGAATCGCGAGCAAGCCCGCTCCCACAGAGACGCAATCCGTCTGTGGGAGCGGGCTTGCTCGCGATGGCGTCAGCGCTGACTCAACACATCAATCAGTGAAACAACACCGCGGTCTTCTGCACCGTTACCCACACGCCCCACAACAAGGGGATGCCCACGGCCAGCCAGGCTGCAATCACCAATGGCTGACTGCCCGGTGCGGCTTTCCACTCCAGCGACGTACTGGCGTCCGCGCCCTTGTCGTGCCCCAGTGCCTGCTCGGCGGCCAGCTCGGCGTCGGTCATGAAGTATTTGTCGGCCACCGGGCGTACCAGCAGGTTGCAGATAAAGCCCAACACCAGCAGACCGGCGAGGATGTACAAGGTGATGTCATACGCCGCCGCACGCTCCACCCCGATGCTCAACTGATACTCGCGCAGGTAGTTGACCAGCACCGGCCCCAGCACGCCCGCAGCCGCCCAGGCGGTCAGCAGGCGACCGTGGATCGCGCCGACCATCTGCGTACCGAACAGATCGGCCAGATACGCTGGCACTGTGGCAAACCCGCCGCCGTACATCGACAGAATGATGCAGAACGCCGCCACGAACAGCGATACGTTGCCCAGATGGCCCAGGTTCGGAATCATCGCGTACAGCGCAAAACCCAGGGCGAAGAACACAAAGTAGGTGTTTTTGCGGCCCAGGTAATCCGAGAACGATGCCCAGAAAAACCGCCCGCCAATATTGAACAGACTCAGCAAACCGGTGAACCCTGCTGCAATCGCGGCGATCTGCGCCAGCTGCGCTGCATCCAGCTGGCTGAAGGTCAGATCATTGCCCAGCAACTTGCCCGCGAAGACTTCCTGCAGCAATGGCGAGGCCATGCCCAAAATGCCGATACCGGCCGATACGTTAAGGCATAGAACCAGCCATACCAGCGCAAATTGCGGAGTTTTCCACGCCACACTTACGTGTACATGGCGCTGGGTGATCATCGCGTTGGCCGCTTTTTTTGCCGGCGCCTTCCAGCCCTCGGGCTTCCAGCCGGTGGGTGGAACGCGGTACGACAACGCGCCGCCAATCATGAACACAAAGTAAATCGCCGCCATGGCCACAAAGCTCTGCCACACCCCCACGCCTTCCGACCCGGCAAAATGGTTCATCAGCGCCGCAGCCAACGGTGCGCCCACCATTGCCCCGCCCCCAAAGCCCATGATCGCCATGCCCGTAGCCATGCCGCGCTTGTCCGGGAACCACTTGATCAGTGTCGACACCGGCGAGATATAACCCAGCCCCAGGCCGATACCGCCGATAACCCCAGAACCCAGCCACATCAGCCAGATCTGATGGGTATAAATACCCAATGCAGAAATCAGCAAACCGCCGCACCAGCACAAGGCCGACACCACACCGGCCTTGCGAGGCCCGGCATGCTCAAGCCAGCCGCCCCATACCGCGGCCGAGCAACCGAGGAAGATAAAGAACAGGGTGTAGATCCAGCCGAGCATCGAAATCGGCCAGTCGCATTGCGACGAGAACACTTGCGCGATAAAGCTCATGTCTGGCGCACAAGCCACAGGTGCAGTCACGCCCAGGGCTTTGGACAACGGCAGCCAGAACACCGAAAAGCCATAGGCCATGCCGATGCACAGATGGATGGCCAGAGCAGCTGGCGGCACCAGCCAGCGGTTGAAGCCGGGTTTGGCGATGATGCGCTCCTTGGACAGGAACGCAGGCGGCGAAGCAGAACTGCCCGCAGCAATGCTGATATTCATAGGTGTTTCCCCCAGGTAATGAAGTTATTTCCCCGGCACGCTCGCTCCCTGACTTTGGCGCTCTGTGGCACACAGTCGTTTTTATTGGATCGAGACGCGGCAATGTGCCGCAGAAGGCCCGAAAAACAAGCGAAGATTACCATTTGATCGCCAGCCTGGCCCTAACCTGATGTGGTCTTTGGCCGAGCAACTGATCCGCTACTATCCACCCCCCAGTCGGCGTGCGCGTGGCGCTATACTCTGCGGCTGAATTTAAAACTTACTCTCACACAGACTTACAAGGACTCGCCCATGAAAGCGTTCGGCAAAATCCTGGGTCTGGTGCTTCTCGGATTGTTGCTGATCATCGTGGCCCTGGGCTTTGCCCTCAGCCATCTGTTCGATCCCAACGACTATAAAGACGAGATCCGCCAGATAGCCCGTGACAAAGCCCACATTGAGCTGACCCTCAATGGCGACATCGGCTGGAGCCTCTTCCCCTGGCTTGGCCTGGAACTGCACGACGCCAGCGTTGCCACTCTCGCAGCGCCGACCCAGCCTTTCGCCGATCTTCAGATGCTCGGTCTGTCCGTGCGCGTACTGCCGCTGCTGCGCAAAGAAGTGCAGATGAGCGACGTGCGCGTCGAAGGCCTGAACCTGCGCCTGACCCGCGACAAGGACGGCCACGGCAATTGGCAGGACATCGGCAAGCCGGCCACCGCCGCCGCGCCAACCACCGGCACCGAGCCCGCTGCGAGCAACAAGCCTGAAAGCGCCGGCCAGCCCCTCAAGCTCGATATCGACAGCCTGACCGTGAACAACGCCCGGGTTGAATATAACGACGAGCAAAGCGGCAAGCAGTTCAGCGCCGAGAGCATCCAGCTGAGCACCGGCCCGGTTCACGAAGCTACCAGTATCCCGGTCAAGCTGACCGCCTTCCTGGGCACCAACCAGCCGGTGATGCGGGTCAAGACCGAAGTTGACGGCAAGTTGCGCTTTGACCGTGTACTCAAGCGCTATCAGTTTGAAGACATGAAGGTCACCGGCGAAGCCTCCGGTGAGCCGCTGCAGGGCAAGACCATGACGTTCGCCGCACAGGGGCAAATTCTGGTTGATCTGGCTGCGAACGTCGCCGAATGGAGCAGCCTGAAGATTTCAGCCAACCAGTTGCGCGCCCTGGGTGAGTTCAAGGCCAACAGCCTCGATACCACTCCGCAAATCAGTGGCGGCCTGTCGATTGCCCAGCTTGATCTGGCCCGGTTCCTCGACAGCATCGGCCACCCGCTACCTGCCATGGCGCCGAACAGCCTGAGCAAGGTCGAACTGGTCAGTCGCCTTTCGGGCACGCCCAGCAGCGTGACCTTTGACGAGCTGAACCTGAAAGTCGACGACAGCACCTTCACCGGCCTCGTCGCCATTGACGATTTCGCCAAACAAGCCGTACGTATTCAGCTCAAAGGCGACACATTCGACGCTGATCGCTACATGCCGCCCAAGTCGGCCGAAGCCAGCAGCGCCAGCGTTGCGCGCAAGGCTGAAGTACAGAGCAGCGAAGCCGGCGCCCTGGCCGCATCGGGCGACACGCCGCTGCCGGAGGCTCCGACCAAAAGCGGCTGGAGCACCGCCAGGATCATTCCGGTCACCCGCCTCAAGGCGCTCGACCTGAATGCTGATATCAGCTTTGGCCAACTGACCCTGAGCAAACTGCCGATACAAAACGCGGTGCTCAAGGCCAACAGCAAAGCCGGTGTCCTGACCCTGGAAAACCTCAGCGGTAACCTTTACAAAGGCAGCTTTGCCGCCAATGGCAGCCTGGACGTACAACCCATGCTACCGGTGGTCAAACTGCAGACCCGCATTACCAATGTGCCGGTGGATAAAATCCTGCAAAGCCAGGGGCAAAAACCACCGGTGACCGGTCTGCTAACCCTCAACAGCAACGTCACTGGCAGCGGCAACAGCCAGAGCGAGCTGATTTCCAGCCTCAACGGCACCGCCAGCTTTATGCTTAATGATGGTGTGCTGCTCAACGCCAACCTTGAGCAACAGCTGTGCAAGGGTATTTCGGTACTCAACCGCAAAACCCTGAGCGGCACACCCCTGGGCAAAGACACGCCATTCAAGGAGCTCAAGGGCACCCTGGTGTTCCGCAACGGCGTGGCCAGCAACCCGGACATGATCGTGCGCATTCCCGGCCTGAGCGTCAAAGGCGATGGCGACATCGACCTGCGCGTACTGGGCATGGATTACCGCATCGGCATCATCATCGAAGGCGACACCCGCGCCATGCCCGATCCGGCCTGCCAGGTCGGCAAGAACTTTGTCGGCATCGAACTGCCATTACGCTGCCGTGGCCCGCTGGAGCTGGGGGCCAAGGCCTGCCGTCTGGACAAGGAAGGGCTGGGCAAGGTTGCCGCCAAAGTGGCGGGCAACAAGCTCACTGACAAACTCGAAGAAAAGCTCGGTGACAAGGTCAGCCCCGAGCTCAAGAACGCGCTCAAAGGGCTGTTCAACCGATGAGAGATGAGCAGTTTTCAACCGCGGTGCTGGACTGGTATGACCAGCACGGTCGCCACGACCTGCCCTGGCAACAGGGCATCACCCCGTATCGGGTATGGGTCTCGGAAATCATGCTGCAGCAAACCCAGGTCAGTACCGTGCTGAACTACTTCGACCGTTTTATGGCTTCACTGCCGACGGTCGAGGCCCTGGCCGCTGCACCGGAAGACGAAGTACTGCACCTGTGGACCGGCCTGGGCTACTACACCCGTGCGCGCAACCTGCAAAAGACCGCCAAAATTGTTGTCGCCGAATATGACGGCCAATTTCCGCGGGATGTGGAAAAACTGGTCGAGTTACCCGGTATCGGTTTATCCACAGCCGGTGCGATTGCCAGCCTGAGCATGGGTCTGCGGGCACCGATTCTGGACGGCAACGTCAAGCGGGTACTGGCGCGCTACACGGCGCAAGAGGGCTACCCCGGCGAGCCCAAGGTGGCCAAACAACTGTGGGCCACTGCCGAGCGCTTCACCCCCCACGACCGCGTCAACGCCTACACCCAGGCGATGATGGACATGGGCGCCACGCTCTGCACCCGCAGCAAGCCCAGCTGCCTGTTGTGCCCGCTTGAAAGCGGCTGTGAAGCGCACTTGCTGGGCCTGGAAACCCGCTATCCGATCCCCAAACCGCGCAAAGTCATCCCGCAAAAGCGCACGCTGATGCCAATGCTGGCCAATGCCGGGGGCGAAATCCTGCTTTACCGCCGTCCGTCGACCGGCTTGTGGGGCGGCCTGTGGAGCCTGCCCGAGCTCGATGACCTGCAGGACATCGAGCATCTGGCGCTGCAACACTCGCTGGCCCTGGGCGCGCAACACGAACTGACCGGCCTGACCCATACCTTTAGCCATTTCCAACTGGCCATCGAACCCTGGCTGATCCACGTCAAGGAGTCCGGCCATCACGTGGCCGAGGCCGACTGGCTCTGGTATAACCTCGCCACCCCGCCGCGCCTGGGCCTTGCCGCCCCGGTCAAGAAGCTGCTCAAACGCGCAGCCGACCTATTGAACGCTGGAGAGACGTCATGACCCGCACCATCATTTGCCGCAAGTACAAAGAAGAACTGCCTGCCCTTGAGCGCGCTCCGTTTCCGGGCGCCAAAGGCCAGGACATTTTTGACCACGTTTCGGCCAAAGCCTGGGCTGACTGGCAAAAACACCAGACCCTGCTCATCAACGAAAAGCGCTTGAACATGATGAACGCCGAAGACCGTAAATATTTGCAGGGCGAAATGGACAAGTTCTTCAGCGGCGAGGAATACGCACAAGCCGAAGGCTACGTTCCGCCAACCGAATAAACCCCGGTTTTAAAGGCTTTGATCCGTAAGCGACGGTAATAATTAAATATTTTTCAAAAAAGTGTTTGACGGGTTATCGAAAAAGGCTTCTAATGCGCCCCGTTGCCCAGATAGCTCAGTCGGTAGAGCAGGGGATTGAAAATCCCCGTGTCGGCGGTTCGATTCCGTCTCTGGGCACCACATTCAGTTTTGATGTGGTGTTCACACCACGCCAAAACAAAGAAAACCCGCCTAGTGCGGGTTTTTTTTTGGCCGTTATTTATACCCGGCGGCGCCACCTCTCTTGGCGATTGCAAAGAGATGGGGTTCAATCCTCTCATCAGCCTGCAAAGGACACACCTTCATGTCATCGCCAAAAAAGCAGCAAAAAAACGCGCAGCGGGCCAAAACCAAGGCCAAGCAGAATCGCGTGGGCAAACCGGCCAAAGCCTCGGCTGGCGCCCTGATCGACAACCCGTTCGATGACGTGAAAATCGACCTCAGCACCTTCAACTTCCAGGACATCCTAGACAACGGTTTTGACCCCGCTGACTACGATGACCTGTTCCAGGCCATGAAAGCCGCCGAAGCCATCAACCTGCAAACCCTGTGTGCGGTATTCCTGCAGTACCCGGTACTGGAACTGGTGATCTCGGAAGAAGAGGAAGAGCCGGCCACCGATTTTCTGATGGGCTTGCTGATCGAATACCGCATTGCCGTACATGGCGATGATGAAGACAGCGCCGTGGCCTGGATCGAAACCCCGGCATTCCAGAAAGCCTACGTCGAAGCTTCGCGCCTGCTGACAGAACGCAACGCCCGGAGCGCACACTGACAGCAGCCCTGCCCGAACCTGTCAGCCGGGCGTTCACCGAGCCTGCTGCTGACGGTTACCTGCTGGGCGGTTTCGAATGGCGCCAGCGCATACCGGACAGCACGCGAGCAGTGATCATCATCAACGCCGCCACCTCGGTGCGTTGCCAGTATTACTCGCGGTTTGCCGAATACCTGTTCCGCAAGGGCATGGACGTGATGCTGTTCGACTACCGCGGCATCGGCGCCTCACGCAGCGGATCGTTGCGCGGTTTTACGGCCTCCTGGTCGGACTGGGGCACGCTGGACGCAGAAGCGGTGCTCAAGCGCGCACTGCGCGAGTACCCCGGCCAGCCGATCGACGTGGTGGGCCATAGCTTTGGCGGTTGTGCGGCGGGCCTGGCGGCTTCCGGGCCGGCGATTCGCCATTTGGTCACAGTCGGCGCGCAATATGCCCACTGGCGCGACTACGCACCCGCACAGCGCTGGCAGATGCTCGCCAAATGGCACGGGGTCATGCCGTTGCTGACCCGCATGTGCGGCTACTTCCCCGGCAAGCGCCTGGGCTGGCTCGAAGATACCCCGGCGGGGGTGGTCAAGGACTGGGGCGCCTTCAGTACCCGCTACGAAAAACTCCCCAGCGCCCGAAGCTTCGCTGCCCTGCCCTTTTGCTCGGTTACGGCCAAAACCCTCGCCATCAGCTTCACTGACGATCCTTTTGGTACTGTCGCGGCCATCGAACGCCTGCTGAACTACTTCAGTGCCAGCTCGCGTACGCATCTGCGTATCCAGCCGCAAGACATTGGCGAAACAGCCATAGGTCATTTCGCGTTTTTCCATAGCCGCTTTCAGGACAGCCTATGGCCGATTGCCTTGCAGTGGTTGCAACGCGGGGAATTGAACGGGGATGTCCCGGGGCAGACAGTCTCTGTAAAAGCACCCTCTCCCTCGGGAGAGAGCCAGGGTGAGGGGCTTTAAAATCAACGCGCAGCACAGCCTTCAGGTTTGTACACCCGCTCACTGGACGGCGGATTGCTCGCCAACTTGCTCACCGGTCTACGCGGCCGGACCAACAGCTCGCCCCCGCAATTGGGGCAAAGACCACCTAGATGCTGCTCCGTACACGTCGCACAAAAGGTGCACTCGAATGAGCAAATCCGCGCTTGTGCTGAATCTGGCGGCAAATCGCAATCACAGCATTCGCAATTGGGGCGTAATTCGAGCATAAGCACCTCACATTGAACCGGTAATTTTCATCTTTACATTTAAGACGCTTCCTACGAAAAACCAACCCCGATCTAAGCCAAGAGAGCTGAATTCGGGAATGGCCTAAATGTATCCGACCTGCGATACACATCCTCGCCATTGCAAACCTTAGAAGCTGTGACGCAGCGCGTCACGAATTGAGCCTACCCAATAAGCATCCTGCTACGGGGAAAAGTCGAGCCTGGGCGCACTCAAACAACCACTGTTCTGCCCGGTTTTGTAGCAAAATAATTGCACTTTTTTATTACCATGACCTCCTACAGTTATGAGCGCCTAATTCACGCGCCACACAGAGAGCCGTCTTACAAGGCATGTCAGAAGACCAACCTTTATCAGCGGTATCGCCCGTTCTGCACGAGCTACGCGCTGGCACTCATACACGCCATGTAGCCCTTGAAAAACGCCTGCCGTTCTTCAGCAATACACTCGACCTTGAACGCTACACGCGCCTGTTGAGCGCTTACTACGGCTTCTATCACGAGCTGGAGGAGCGACTACAACACAGCCCCTGGATGACCCACGATTTCGACCTGCAGGCACGACTCAAAACACCCGCGCTGCGTCGGGATCTGCAGGCCCTGGGGGTCAGCATCCAGTCGCTTGCACTGTGCGAAACCCTTCCGGCATTGCACAGCCCCGCCTGCGTACTGGGTGTGTTGTATGTGCTGGAAGGCGCCACTCTGGGCGGCAACGTGCTGCGCAAGCAGATGTCGCAACGACTGGGCCTGGAGGGACACAACGGCTGCGCTTTCCTTTACGTGTACGGCGAGGCCACCGGGCGGCAATGGAAGGCATTCCTGGAGTTTCTGGGCAGCGTGCCCCTGGACGCCCGAGCGCGAGACCAGGCCGTACAGGCTGCCAGCTCAACATTTAGCTGTTTCGAGCACTGGCTCGAACGTCAGGAGGTTTTATTATGACCCCACAGGACCCTCAAGCCTTTGAACGCTTGCTGGCCAATTGTGCTGATGAACCCATTCGCTTTCCCGGGGCGATCCAGCCCCACGGCCTGCTCGTGACACTGACGGAGCCGGGGCTGCAGATCCAGCAGGTCAGTGCCAATGTGCTGACCCTGTTCGGCGTCAGTGCCGAATCACTGCTGGGCCTGCCACTGGCCGCCCTCAGCGGCTCCGAAGCCGCCAACGCAGTGCAGCAGGCCGCCGTCTACACCACGCTGGCCGATGCTCCGCCTTTGGCCCTGAACCTGCTGGGGCGTGAATACGAAGGCCTGCTGCACCGTGACCAGGGCATTCTGGTTCTGGAGCTGGAACTCAAACCCGATGACTCAGAAATTCACAGCACCATGGGCAAGGTGCGCAACCTGAGCCGTATGCTGCAACGCCTGCAAGGGGCCAAGACCCTCACCGCACTGTATGAAATCTGCGTGCGCGAGATCCAGGCACTGACGGACTACGACCGGGTTCTGATCTACCGTTTTCAGGATGAAGGCCACGGCCAGGTCATCGCGGAAGCCTCCTCGCCAGCGATGGAATTGTTCAACGGCATGTTTTTCCCTGCCTCCGACATCCCTGAACAAGCCCGCGAGCTGTACCGCACCCACTGGCTGCGCATTATTCCGAACGCCGATTACCAACCCGTACCGCTGATTCCCACATTGCGCCCGGACACCGGCGAGGCACTGGATCTGAGCGGGGCCGTATTGCGCAGCGTGTCTCCGATTCACTGCCAGTACATGAAGAACATGGGCGTGCTGTCGTCCATGAGCATCTCGCTGATGGATGGCGAGCGCCTGTGGGGACTCATCAGTTGCGGGCATCGCCAGACGCTGCATGTCCCCCATGAACTGCGCATGGCCTGCCAGACCATCGGTCAGGTGCTGTCCCTGCAGATCAGCGCCCTGCAAACCCTGGAAATCAGCCGTCAGCGCGAAGCCAAGATGGATGCCCTGGTGCGCCTCAACGCCGCCATGGTGCAAAGCACCGCAGCCGTGTTTGAAGGCCTGGCACAAATGCCCGAAGCCTTGATGGATCTGACTGGCGCCAGCGGCGTGGCGATTCTGGAAGACAAGGTGCTGCACCGTTATGGTCAGTGCCCCTCCCCGGAAGACACTCGCGCGCTGTACCAATGGTTCAAGGACAGCGGCCAGCCAGTCTTCTCCAGCCACAACCTCAGCACCCTGCACGCCCCGGCAGCACAGTACAAGGACATCGCCAGCGGCCTGCTGGCCATGACCCTGCCCAAGCCCGTGGACAACGCCGTGCTGTGGTTTCGCCGCGAAGTCAAAGAAAGCATCCAGTGGAGCGGCGACCCCAATAAACCGCTGAACCTGGAAGCCGGCAGCAACGGCCTGCGCCTGAGCCCGCGCACCTCGTTCGAAATCTGGAAAGTCGAGATGGACGGCATCTCCAGCAAATGGAGCCACGGCGATCTGTTTGCTGCCAATGACCTGCGCCGCTCGGCCCTGGAAAACGACCTGTCGCGCCAGGTGCTGCGCGAGCAACAGGCCGTGCGCGCACGCGACGAGCTGGTGGCGGTGGTCTCCCACGACCTGCGCAACCCCATGACCATTATCTCGATGCTCTGCGGCATGATGCAAAAGGCCTTCAGTAGCGACGGCCCGCACACATCGCGACGCATCACCTCGGCCATCGACACCATGCAGCAGGCCAGCAGCCGCATGAACGTGCTGCTCGACGATTTGCTCGACACCTCGAAAATCGAAGCCGGTCGCTACACCATCAGCCCGCAGCCACTGGAAGTCAGCCAGATTTTTGAAGAGGCACTGTCGTTGCTCGCGCCGCTGGCGCTGGACAAGGCCGTGGAACTGACTTTCCACGCCGAGCCCGACCTGAAAATCAGCGCCGACCCCGAACGCCTGTTCCAGGTGCTTTCCAACCTGATCGGCAATGCGATCAAGTTCACCCCCGCACAGGGCAAGATCGGCGTAGCAGCCATGTCCAACGGGGACGATATCGTGTTCAGCGTGCGAGATTCGGGCAAGGGCATAGCCCCCGAACAGCTGCCACATATCTTCGACCGCTACTGGACGGCTAAAGAAGGCAACGCGCTGGGCACGGGCCTGGGGCTGTACATTTCCCAGGGCATCATCAAGGCCCATGGCGGCCAGCTACTGGCCGAAAGTACACCGGGAGAAGGCAGCGAGTTTCGCTTCACGGTCCCAAGAATGGTCTGATGGTTAACAGCACAATGCCCTGCAGCTATCACACCTGAATGCTGCATAAAAACGGCCGCCTCCTTGACGGGAGAGCGGCCGTTTTACATTCAACCCGTCAGCTGAAGGCGTTGATAAACCAGGTGATCATCGGGATCGCCACGATATCGATCAGCACCGCCCCACACAGCGGCACGATGATAAAGGCCTTGTACGAGAAGACTTTGTAGTGATCGCAGATGGCCCCCATATTGGCCACGGCATTGGGCGTCGCGCCCAGCCCGTGCCCCATGAAACCAGCGCACAAGACCGCGGCGTCGTAGTTGCGGCCAAACAGGCGGAACAGGACGAACACGCACAGCAGGATCATGATCACCACCTGCACCACCAGAATCACCAGCAACGGCAAGCCGAGCTTCTCCAGCTCCCAGAACTTCAAGCTCATCATGGCCATGGTCAGGAACATGCCCAGGCACACATCACCGATAGTGCTGACGGCATGGTCGGGCACCTCGATCAGCTGGGCCCGGTCATTGAGGTTGCGCAGGATGATCGCGACGAACATGGCCCCCACATAGCTCGGCAAGACGATACCCAGTTGCTGCTGCAAGCTGGAGCCCAGCCAGAACCCCAGCACCATAATCACCACAATGCAGGTCAGCAAACGCAGCAGGGTTGCGGCATCCAGCGCGGCCACAGGGGTGTGGACCACGTCTTCGAACGCCTTGAGACTGCCCGCGGCTTCGGCCTTGACCACCAGTTTGTTGCGCTCGATCAACCAGCGCGCCAGCGGGCTGCCGAGCAAACCGCCGGCCACCATGCCAAAGGTTGCAGCGGCGAGCGCGGCAGTCGTAGCCCCGACCGCCCCCAGGTTTTCAGCAATCGGCCCAAAGGCTGCCGCCGCACCAAAGCCGCCCTCCAGTGACACCGCCCCGGCCATGATCCCCAGCAGCGGGTCGATGCCCAGCAGCTTGGCCACACTCACTCCCACCACGTTTTGCACCAGCGCCAGGCCCCAGCACGCGCCCAGATAGATAAACAGCAGCTTGCCGCCCTTGCGCAACAACCCCAGGCTGCCACCCAAACCTACGGTGGTGAAGAACGCCACCATCAGCGGGGTTTGCAGGCTGGTGTCGAGGCTCAGGTTGAGCAGTTGCTGATCCCGTAATAACCAGATCACCAAGGCAAACCCAAAACCACCGATGACCGGTGCAGGAACACACAATTGACGCAGCCAGTAGCTGCGCTTTTTCAGTTGGGCACCCAGGCCCAGCAGGAGCAACGCGAGAGCAAGGGTGCTCAGCGCATCCAGTTCGAATGTCAGCATGGCGAATTTCTCTTTTTCTTATGATTCAACAAGCGGTTTCAGGGATTTGCGCAAAACTTAATCAATCAGGCTGGCGAGCAGACGCGCGCCAATGCGGGCGGTTCGGTTGTCGATGTCCAGGCTCGGGTTGAGCTCGGCGATGTCGGCCATGCGCAATTTGCCGCTGGCTTTGGCGTGGCGTACCAGGTGCTCGATGATCTGCATGTCCACCCCATGGGCAGACGGCGCACTGACGCCGGGTGCCTGGCTGGCGGGCAGGACATCGAGGCAAAGGGTCATGTAGAGGTGATCGACATCTTGCAAAAAATCATCGATCAACGCTTCGCAGGCGGGGATGTCCCAGCTGTTCATTTGCCGGTCAAGGCGGTAACGCACATTCAGGCGCCCGGCCTGTTCAAACAGGGCCTGGGTATTGTTCAACTGGCTGACACCCAGGCAGCAATAGGTGAACGGCATATCGAAACGCTGGCAAGCCTCGGCAATCTGCCGGAAGGGTGTGCCTGAGCTGCTTTGTTCGGCGTGGCGCAAATCGAAATGCGCATCGAAATTGAGAATGCCAATGCGTGGCTGCGGGTGCTTGCGGCGCAAGTGATCAACCAGACCACTGAAACTGGCAAAGGCGATTTCGTGCCCGCCACCCAGGCCCAGCGGTAAATGCCCCTGGTCGAGCAAATGGCTGACCTGTTGGCCATAGCCTTGCTGCGCGCCCTCCAGATCATCGCCCGCACAGCTCACATCACCGGCGTCGTACAGCGGCGCGTGACCGTGCCATGCCAGATTAGCCAAGGCCTTGCGCAAGGCCACCGGCCCCTTGCGGGCACCGGTACGGCCCTGATTGCGCCTGACCCCTTCATCGCTGGCCAAACCAATCAATGCAGCCCCCGCTGGCAGGCCATCGGCCACAGGCTTGACCCATTGATGCCAGCGCAACGCGCCCTGCCCTTCAGCGGCATCAATACGGCCTGTCCACAAGGACATGTCGGGTACAACCGTCATGTTTGAAACTCCAGTCAAATTCAGTCGAGCCGGGCGCTCAGGCGCAGGGCAACGTCCTGGGTCCAGCGGATCAGGCGTTCACTGCGGGTGTGTGCCCTGGTAGCCGGGGCCATGAGGCTGATGGCGCCTTGCAGGCGATTGCGGCTGTCGAGCAACGGCGCGCTGATGCCCCAGATACCGTCGTCGATCTCACTCACACTCACGGCATAACCGGCAGCACGGATCTGGGCAAAGCTGCGCTGATAGGTGGCAACTTCTTCAGGCTCGACGCCTTGCGCCAGAAGCGCCGACACACTGTGCGCTTCATCCATATACGCCAGCAGCACCCGCGCAGAAGCGCCGACCAGCAGCGGCTGGGCCAGCCCCTTCTGGTAACAGCAGCGCAGCGGCTGCGGGCTGTCGACCAGCTCAATGCAAATCGCCTGACCGTTGCTCGGCACCATCAAGGCCACGCTCTCCTGGCTTTGCTCGGCCAGACGCTTGAGTTCAGGTTTGGCCAGCGTTACCAGCACCGCTTCGCGGTCAAATTTTTTCGCCAGCTGCAAACAGGCTGGCCCTGGCAGATAGCGGCCCTGGCCGTTCTCTTCGGCCAGGCCCCAACGCAACAGGGTGTTGAGGTGGCGATAGGTGCTGCTCAGCGGTTGCCCCAGTTGCTCGGAAAGCGCCTTGGCGGAGATCGCCTCGGCGGATTGCCCCAGGCTGACGAGGATTTGCAGCAAGCGATCAGTTGGCGTGTTGTAGTTCATTATCGGCCCCATGCTCTTGCCTGCATGGTGCACGGTGTTTCCCATTAGCTGAAATTCGATTCCCACTGAATGGGAAAAAACCGCCAGATAGTGATCAGCGGTCGCAAATTGCCCCCCTTACAGGCACAAAAAAACCGCCATCCCGAAGGATGACGGCTTTTCTGGGTATTCAACCGCGAGAACCGTCCTGGCCTCAGTTGAGTACCGGTGCCCCCAACTTCTCAATGCGACGACGGCGTGCCACCAGCAGGCCTGCCACCACCACCAGAATGCTCAGCATACCGGTCGCCATGATTTCAACGCGATGCGCTTCCTGGAACAGCATGACCGTCAGAATAGCCACGATAAAGACGATTACCGCATAGGTCAGGCCCGGGAACAGCCACATCTTGAACGAGATGTTCTCGCCCAGGGCCGTACGCTTCTGGCGCATGCGCAGTTGCGACACGGCAATCACCAGATACACCAGCAGCGCGATCGCGCCAGAGCTGGCCAGCAGGAACTCGAACACGGCAGCCGGCGCCACATAGTTGGCAAATACCGCTACAAAAGCTGCACCCGTGGACATCATCACCGCCCAGTAAGGCGTGCCCGCAGCATTGGTGCGCTTGGCCGCAGCCGGTGCATCACCACGCTTGCTCAGGGAGTAGAGCATGCGCGAAGAGGTGTAGAGCGCCGAGTTCAGGCAGCTGGTTACGGCGATCAGTACCACGATATCAACGATCAGCTTGGCATTCGGGATGCCCATGCGATCAAGTACGGTCTGGTAGGAACCCAACTGCGCCAGGCTCGGGTCGTTCCACGGCACCAGGGCCACAACGATGAAAATCGATACCAGATAGAACAGGCCAATACGCCAGATCACCGAATTGGTGGCCTTGGTGATCTGCTTGCTCGGATCTTTGGATTCCGCCGCCGCGATGGTGACAATTTCAGTGCCCATGAACGAGAACATGGTGGTCAGCATGGCAGCCAGAACAGCGCCCATGCCATTGGGCATAAAGCCGATGGTATCGGACAGATGCGCGACACCGCTGACCTGGCTGGTAGGCAGATAGCCGAAAATGGCCAGCAGACCCAAAATGATAAAGCCAATAATCGCCAGCACCTTGACCAGCGCAAACCAGAACTCGAACTCACCGTAGTTCTTGACGCTGAACAGGTTGGTGGCGGTCAGCAACAGGGTGATGACCAGGGTAAACACCCAGATCGCCGTACCCGGGAACCAGGCATGCAGGATGGTACCTGCGGCGACAGCTTCCAGCGGGATCACCAGGACCCAGAACCACCAGTACAGCCAGCCAATGGTAAAACCAGCCCAATGCCCGATGGCACGGTCGGCGTAAGTGGAGAACGAACCGGTATCAGGTGAGGCAACGGCCATTTCGGCCAGCATGCGCATCACCAGCACGACCAAGGTGCCTGCTGCGGCATAAGCCAGCAACACGGCAGGGCCCGCTTGGGCAATCGCGTGTCCGGAACCGACAAACAAACCGGCGCCGATAACACCGGCAATCGACAGCATGGTCACATGCCGTGGTTTGAGCCCTTGTTCCAGGCCGCTAGAGGATTGCGTATTGCTCATTGGGACTACCTTTCATTGAAGCCATTCCGAGCACCCGCGTTGACTTTCGTAAAAAGTAACCAACGGGGCGTTTAGAATCCTTGACGCAATAACTGAGCCAGAATGTGACACATGCACGGTTTCCGCGGGCTGCAACGATTTGCAACAGACATTGCAAGCCATTGAGCGCAATGGCATTTCGCCAAGTCGTTACCGAAACACTCAGCTACAAGGGTCTCGACGCACCAAAAATACCCAAAACACCCCATATGGCCCAAAAGCAGTGCACATCTTTAACCTTTAGTAGGTTCGCGCTTCCAACACCGGGCCAAAGCTGGCAACATCGCGACCTTTTTTAAGCGACACCTGTCTGGCCGAACGGCGAATTACAGGGTCGGTTGTTGTCGGCGCGACACTCTGCTGTAGCGATGCGACAAACTGCCACCCTCGCGCCTTTTGTGTCTTCAGGGCGGCTGGTTGCCTCTGCAACCCTATGCTAGCTTGGCCTGCGCCAGGAAGGCCGCCCAACAGCAGGATCGCACCCGAACACAAAGAGGAACGCACATGGCTTTGGCCACGCCCGCGCTTGAAATCCGCAACTTGCACAAACGCTACGGCGAGCTTGAGGTACTCAAGGGTATCTCGCTGACCGCACGCGACGGCGACGTGATCTCGATCCTGGGTTCTTCCGGTTCCGGCAAGTCCACTCTGCTGCGCTGCATCAACCTTCTGGAAAACCCCCACGAAGGCCAGATCGTGGTCGCCGGGGAAGAGCTCAAACTCAAGAAAGCCAAAAATGGCGAACTGATCGCGGCCGACGGCAAGCAGATCAACCGCATGCGCAGCGAACTGGGTTTTGTGTTTCAAAACTTTAACCTGTGGCCGCACATGACCATCCTCGACAACATTATCGAGGCGCCACGTCGCGTACTGGGGCAAAGCAAGGCCGAGGCCATCGAAGTGGCCGAAGCATTGCTGGCCAAAGTCGGCATTGCCGAAAAACGCCATGCCTATCCGTCCGAATTGTCCGGTGGCCAGCAGCAACGCGCAGCGATTGCCCGCACCCTGGCCATGCAGCCCAAAGTGATTCTGTTCGATGAACCGACATCGGCACTTGACCCGGAAATGGTTCAAGAAGTACTTAGTGTGATCCGCGCACTCGCCGAAGAAGGTCGCACTATGCTGTTGGTCACCCACGAAATGGGCTTTGCCCGTCAGGTGTCCAGCGAAGTAGTGTTTTTGCACCAGGGCCTGATCGAAGAGCAAGGGTCGCCAGAACAGGTGTTCGACAACCCGGTTTCGGCGCGCTGTAAACAATTCATGTCCAGCAACCGCTAACGGAGCAACACGAATGCAGAACTATAAAAAGCTTCTCATGGCCGCTGCCGCCACACTGGTTTTCAGCGCCAACGCCTTGGCTGCAGACAAGTACAAAGTCGGCATTGAGGGCGCTTACCCACCGTTCAACAACAAGAACGCCAGTGGTGAAGTCGTGGGCTTCGACCCGGATATCGCCATGGCCCTGTGCGCCAAGATGAAAGCCGAGTGTGAAATCGTCACCTCCGACTGGGACGGCATCATCCCGGCACTGAACGCCAAAAAGTACGATTTCATCGTGTCGTCGCTGTCGATCACTGACGAGCGCAAGCAAGCGGTGGACTTCACCGACCCGTACTACTCCAACAAGCAGCAGTTCATCGCGCCGAAAAAAGTCGACTTCAAAACCGACCTCGCGTCCCTCAAGGGCAAGGCCCTGGGCACTCAGCGTTCAACCCAGGCTGCGACCTGGCTGGATGACAACCTGGGTACCGACGCCACCATCTCCCTGTACGACACTCAGGAAAACGCCTACCTCGACCTGACTTCGGGCCGTGTAGACGCGCTGCTGGCTGACAAGTACGCCAACTACGACTGGCTGAAAAGCCCGGCTGGCCAGGCATACGAGTTCAAGGGTGAACCGGTCAACGAAGACGACAAGGTCGGCATCGCCCTGCGCAAAGGCGACAACGAACTGCGTGCCAAGCTGAACCTGGCCCTCAAGCAAATCGTTGAAGACGGCACGTACAAGAAGATCAACGACAAGTACTTCCCGTTCAGCATCTACTGACCTGCCTGACCGGTGCGCCTGTAGGCGCGCCGGTCCCTAGCAAAGCCTGCCTACCCCATGAC
This sequence comes from Pseudomonas sp. FSL R10-2964, assembly GCF_009600035.1. Taxonomy (NCBI): domain Bacteria; kingdom Pseudomonadati; phylum Pseudomonadota; class Gammaproteobacteria; order Pseudomonadales; family Pseudomonadaceae; genus Pseudomonas; species Pseudomonas sp. FSL R10-2964. Next base: position 49,020 of record NZ_WIWH01000002.1, read on the forward strand.
TATCGATTTATACGGATTCGGCCCGGCGCTTGCCGCTGGCGCGCTGATGACCGTCAAACTGGCACTTACCGCGCTGTGTCTGGGCCTGGTGCTCGGATTGCTCGGTGCCTTGGCCAAGACCTCCCCCTTCAAACCGCTTAGATGGTTGGGCGGCGCCTATTCGACCCTGGTTCGCGGCGTGCCCGAACTGCTCTGGGTGTTGCTGATCTACTTTGGCAGCGTGAACCTGGTGCGCACCATCGGCGAATACATCGGCATGCCCGACCTCACCCTCAGCGCCTTTGCGGCGGGTGTACTCGCGCTGGGCCTGTGCTTTGGTGCCTATGCCACCGAAGTGTTCCGCGGTGCCATCCTGGCCATTCCCAAGGGCCACCGCGAAGCGGGCATGGCACTGGGCCTGTCCAAACCGCGGATTTTCACCAAGCTGGTGCTGCCGCAAATGTGGCGTATTGCCCTGCCCGGCCTGGGTAACCTGTTCATGATCCTGATGAAGGACACCGCGCTGGTGTCGGTCATCGGCCTTGAAGAAATCATGCGTCAGGCGCAAAACGCCGTGACCTTCGCCAAACACCCGTTCACCTTCTACATGGTGGCAGCCGTGATGTACCTGGGCCTTACCGTACTGGCCATGGGCACCATGCACGTGCTTGAAAAACGCGCAGCGCGCGGCTTCGTGAGGAGGACGTAATGGAGTGGGAAGTAATCCTCAAGTGGCTGCCCAAGCTGATGCAGGGTGCGACCCTGACCCTGGAGCTGACCGCCATCTCGGTGATCGCCGGTCTGATCGTGGCCATCCCGTTGGGCATCGCCCGCTCATCCAAGCTCTGGTATGTGCGCTCACTGCCCTACGCCTACATCTTTTTCTTCCGCGGCACGCCGTTGCTGATCCAGCTGTTTCTGGTCTATTACGGCCTGGCGCAGTTCGATGTGGTGCGTGACAGCGCGTTGTGGCCGTACCTGCGCAGCCCGTTCTGGTGCGCGATCATCACCATGACCCTGCACACCGCTGCCTACATTGCCGAGATCCTGCGCGGCGCGATCCAGGCCATCCCGCCAGGTGAAATCGAGGCAGCACGGGCCCTGGGCATGTCGCGTTTCAAGACCCTGGTGCATATCGTCCTGCCACGCGCTGCACGCATCGGTCTGCCGGCCTACAGCAACGAAGTGATCCTGATGCTCAAAGCCAGCTCGCTGGCGAGTACCGTGACCCTGCTGGAACTGACCGGCATGACCCGCACCATCATTGCCCGCAACTACCAGACCGTGGACATGTTCCTGGCTGCCGGGGCAATTTACCTGGTCATGTCGTTTGTGCTGATCCAGGGCTTCAAACTGCTGGAGCGCTGGTTGCGCGTCGATGCCTGCCAAGGGCGCTGACCTGCTTGCCCGCTTCGAGGCGCTGGACGGGTTTCTGCAAAACCACCAGCACCTCTGGCGCCCACGGCCCTTCACTCAGTTGAACGTGCCGTGGGAAGCGCAACACCCGGAACTGGCGCAGTGGTTGCGCCAGCGTTCGCTGCAAGACGCCGAAGCCAGCCACAACCACCCCCAACACCTGCCCGCCCCTGCGCCGGTCCCTGAACTGGCGGCGACTTCCCTTGCCCTGAGCGCAGTGCCACGACTAGCGGCCCAAGCCCTTGCGCCCGCAAACCCGCGCTTACAAGTGGATGTACCCGGGCGCAAATGGCAACAGATCGAGGCCTTCGCCCAGAGCCTGACCTTTGCACAAGCGCCAACCCACTGGCTGGACTGGTGTGCGGGCAAGGGGCATTTGGGGCGCCGGCTGTTAAGTGCCGGGCAACAACTGACGTGCCTGGAATATGATCCGGCATTGATCGAATCCGGCCAACACCTGAGCCAGCGTCATCAACTGGCGGCCCGTCATGTTCAGCAAGATGTGCTCGCTGAAGCAGCAGCCCGGCAGCTCACACCCCAAATGACACCCGTGGCGCTGCACGCCTGCGGCGATTTGCATGTGCGCCTGCTGCAACTGGCCAGCGCGGCGGGTTGTGCACAACTTGCCGTATCCCCCTGCTGCTACAACCGCATCGGCGGGTCGCACTATCAAGCGTTATCCACAGCCGCCAAGGCATCTTCCCTGCAACTGTCGCTGGAAGACCTGAGCCTGCCCATGAGCGAAACCGTGACCGCCGGCACCCGCGTGCGCCTTCAGCGTGACCAGTCGATGGCACGGCGCTTGGGTTTTGATCTGTGGCAGCGCCAGCGCCGTCAGTGTGATGAGTACTTATCCATACCCTCGCTGCCCAGCAGTTGGCTGAACAAGCCGTTTGCCGAGTACTGCTCGGACTTGGCGGCGCTGAAGAACTTATCCACAAGTGGCGAAGAAGACTGGCCGGCGCTGGAAGCCGCAGGCTGGGAGAGGTTGGCGCAGGTGCGCAACCTGGAATTGGTGCGCGGGCTGTTTCGCCGCCCGCTGGAGCTGTGGTTGGTGCTGGATCGCGCCTTGTACCTGGAGGAGAACGGCTATGCAGTGCAGGTTGGCGAGTTCTGCGACAGCCAGCTGACGCCGCGCAATTTGATGGTGCTTGCGCAGCGCTGTGGATAACCCTGTGGGAGCGGGCTTGCTCGCGATTCAGGCGCTGCGGTCTGACAGTTAATCCACAGCGATCTCATCGCGAGCAAGCCCGCTCCCACAAAGGGTTTCGCAGGACTACGACCCGCGATATGTCGAAAAACCATAAGGGCTGAGCAACAACGGGATGTGGTAATGCTGATCCACATTCTTCACTTCAAAAATCACCGGGATTTCCGGGAAGAACGTGTCACGCCCTGCCTTCTTGAAATAATCGCCGGTCTTGAATACCACCCGGTACTCCCCCGCCTCGAACGCCTGCTTGCCCGGGAACAACTCGCCAATACGTCCCTGCTCATTGGTCACGCCTTGCGCCAGCGGCTGCCAATCCTTGCCCACATGCTTTTCCAGGGTCACATTGACCCCCGGGGACGGCAGACCGTTTTCAAGATTCAGCACATGCACGCTCAACGGATTGCCGGCAGCCAGCGCCAGGCTCGACACAGCGCTCAGGCTTAAAGCCGCCAGGGTGATTCGCAACGATTTCATGGTAAGTCCTCAGTGGTTAAAATCTGATCAACGTTGAATGGTCAGGCCAACTTGCCCGGCAGCCTTGATCGCGCAGGCTTCGTCCTGCTCAGCACCGCCCGCCCCGGCCACGCCCAGCGCGCCCACCAGTTCACCTTCGGCGAACAACGGCACACCGCCGCCCAGCAGCAACAGCTCGGCAATGGAGTTGAGATTGGCGGCCTCGGGGTTGTTACGCGCACGCTCGGCAAACAGGCGGGTCGGGGTTTTGGTCGACAGCGCGGTATACGCCTTGCGCTGGCTCGCCAGCAGGTTGTGCGGGCCAACGCCTTCCGGACGCTGCGCCATCAGCACGTTGCCACCCCGGTCGAGCACGCTCAGCGCCCCGGTGCAGTGCTTGAGGGTCGCGTCGGCCAACTGGCGGGCGGTGGCCAGGTCCAGATCGGCATGGCGCGCCAGATTCGGCGCCGCCTGGGCCACGCCGGCAACGCCAACGGCAGTCCACAACAACAAGGTTTTCAACATCATGGGCAAGCTCCTGTACGAATGGGCCCACCTTAACCAGCGCTCCTCGTCAGAACCCCGTCAGTTGCATTACAAGTTTGTAATAGGCAACACCGACGAAGGCGCCTAGCCTGTGCAGACGATTGATCGAGGTGTGCGATGCGTTTGCTAGTGGTTGAAGATGAAGCCAAGACCGCCGATTTCCTGGCCAAGGGCCTCAAGGAGTCCGGCTTTGCCGTGGATGTGGCACTCAACGGCCTGGACGGGCGCTATTTTGTCGAACAGCAGGAATACGACCTGATCATCCTTGATGTGATGCTGCCGGGGCTCAATGGCTGGCAACTGCTGCAACTGATTCGCCAGCGCGGCGCCACACCGGTGCTGTTCTTGACCGCCAGGGATGCTATCGAAGACCGCGTGCGCGGTCTGGAGCTAGGCGCCGACGATTACCTGCTCAAACCTTTCGCCTTTGCCGAGTTGCTCGCCCGGGTGCGCACGCTGCTGCGTCGCGGCCCGCTACGCGAGGCCGAGTCGTATGCCATCGCCGATCTTGAAATCGACGTGCTGCGCCGTCGCGTCAGCCGGGGTGGCCAGCGCATCAGCCTGACCAACAAGGAATTCGCCCTGCTGCAACTGCTGGCCAGCCGCCAGGGCGAGGTGCTGTCCCGCACCCTGATCGCCTCCCAAGTGTGGAACCTCAATTTCGACAGCGACACCAATATGGTCGAAGTCGCCGTGCGTCGCCTGCGGGCCAAGGTCGACGATCCCTACATGCCCAAGTTGATCCACACCGTGCGCGGCGTTGGTTATCAACTGGAAGCACCCGATGAGTAAATCCATCGCCTGGCGTCTGGCGCTGGCGATCGCCATGACCTGCGCGTTGGTACTGAGTGTGATCGGGGTGTTCCTGTATCGCTCCCTGGCCTCGGAACTGGCGTTTCGTGATGACCAGGCGCTGCTCGGGCGCCTTGAACAAGTGCGCGCCCTGCTGCATGACAGCGATAGCCTCGAAGCCCTGCAAGAACGCCCGCGCCTCTACCAGAACATGCTGGGCAACCTGGACAGTGTGCTACTGGTCAAGCGGGCAGATGGCAGCCCGCTTATCGCCATTAACCCGCACCGGCAGGACTTGCCTGATATACCGCCCATTGCTCAGGACCGGGCGCCACAGCGTGCCGATATCCAGACACTGGACTACACAGTGCTGCTCGCCGGCATGGCCCGAGGCCCGGCCGATGAAATCCTCAGGGTGACCGTAGGCAAACGCCTGGATGAGCGTGAGCAAATGCTCGCTAGCTACCGTATGCGTTTATATGGCGCCGTGGGCCTGGGCGCGCTGCTGGCTTTCGGCCTTGGCCTGCTGCTGTTGCGCCGCGGCCTTGAGCCTTTGCGTGAGCTGGCCCACGCCATGGCTGGCATCGATCCGCGCAGCCTTGACCAGCGCATGGCCACACATGACGTGCCTGCCGAACTCAAGGAGCCGGTGCAGGCTCTCAACGCCATGCTGACACGCCTGGAAGACAGCTTTGCGCGGCTGTCACAGTTCTCCGCCGACCTGGCCCATGAAATCCGCACGCCGTTGCACAACCTGCTGGGCAGCAACAGCCTGGCACTGAACCAGTCACGCAGCCCGACTGAGTACCAGGAAGTACTTGCGTCGAATATCGAAGAGTACGAGCGGCTCAACCGTATGGCCGAAAACCTGATGTTTCTCGCCCGCGCCGAACACGGCCAGCGCCCGTTGCAGCTGCAAGTGCTGGACCTTGGTGAGGTGGGCGACGAGCTGTGCGATTACTTCGAAGCACTGGCTGAGGACCGGCAGCTGCAGTTGGACAATCAGCTCAGCGGCTCGCTGATGGCCGATCAACAGCTGCTGCAGCGGGCACTGGGCAATTTACTGGCCAATGCCGTGCGCCATGCTCAACCGGGCTCTACCGTACGCTTGCAGCGCCATGACGATGCCGGGTTTTGCTGGATCGGTGTGCACAACCCTGGCCCGCCGATTGAGGCGCAGCATCTGGGCAAGTTGTTTTACCGTTTTTACCGGGTCGATCCTTCACGGGCCCAACCGGGGGACTCGGGCGGGCTCGGGTTGGCGATTGTGCATTCGATCATGCAATTGCATGGCGGCCAGGTGCGGGTGGTCAGTGATACCAGCGGCACGCTGTTTGAACTGGGGTTTGCTCAATAACCTTTTTAGTTTTCCTGTGGGCGCGGCGGTGCGACGAAGTGTCGGCGCTGACCAATTCGGCGAAAAATCGGGTCACGACGGAGCACTTGCCCCCCTCCTTCACCGAGCGCCGGTCAGAAACGTGAAAATAGTCTGTTATCAGGGGTTTACAAGCCCAAACATCCGGGTATACTCGTCGCCCATAACGCCGGTATAGCTCAGTTGGTAGAGCAACTGACTTGTAATCAGTAGGTCCCGAGTTCGACTCTTGGTGCCGGCACCATACAAGGTTCCAGAGAAGGCTTTCAAAATCTCTGGAATCCCCGAAAAACCCGCCTTCTGGCGGGTTTTTTCGTTTTGGCGTTCCAACGGTTTCCGTCAGAAACTGGTGGATTCCAACCGTTTTAAGGGTAGAGTTTGGGATACAGGTCACTTCGATAAAAGGGAGTACCCTTATGTCGCGCACCACAGCTCCGCTCTCCGACGCAGCTTGCCGCTTGGCAAAACCTACAGACCGCGCCTACAAGCTTTTCGACGGCGATGGCCTCTACCTCCTAGTCCAACCCAATGGCCGCAAAGGCTGGCGGCTCCGTTACGTCAAACCTGACGGACGGGAAGGACTGACCTCGTTCGGCAACTATCCCGTCATTGGTCTCGCCGACGCGCGCCGCAAGCGCTTGGAGGTCAAGCGAATGCTGGCGGATGACATTGATCCCATAGAGACCAAGTACCAAGCCAAGGCGGAAGCTGTGATCAAAGGCAGAACCTTTGAAAGCGTTGCGCTGGACTGGCACACGGAAATGTCGGCCAAGTGGGCACCGGGCCACTCCAAGACTGTGATGAGCCGCCTCAAAACCCACGTATTCCCGCTAATCGGCGCACGCGCCATTGTTGATCTCGACACCCATGACCTTATGCAGCCCTTGGAAGCGATCAAGAAGCGCGGAACGATCGACGTTGCTTTAAGGATACAAAACTACCTGCAGAGCATCATGCGCGAGGCAAAGCGCCTCCGGCTTATCACTATCAACCCTGCTTACGATCTCGAAGGCTCGATCAAAGCCCCGCGGGTGGTACATCGCCCCGCTCTACCCTTATCGCGACTGCCGGAACTGCAAGAGCGGATCGACACCTATAAAGGCCGCGCACTTACCCGTCTGACGGTGATGCTGTCGCTGCATGTTTTTGTACGATCCAGCGAGCTGCGTTTCGCACGCTGGAGCGAGTTCGACCTCAAGCGCGGCACCTGGGAGATACCGGACACTCGACCCGCGTTGGAGGGAGTACCCTTTTCCACAAGGGGTACGAAGATGGCAGGGGATATCCATTTAGTACCCTTATCGCCGCAAGCAGTGGCGCTACTCGAAAAAATCCATGCACTCACAGGCAAATTCGCATTGGTCTTCGCGGGGGATGCCAAACCTTGGAAGCCCATGTCCGAAAATACCGTGAACAACGCGCTTCGGACGATGGGATACGACACCAAAACCGATATCTGTGGGCATGGATTTCGTTCGATGGCCTGCAGCGCGCTGATTGAGTCAGGGCTGTGGTCGGAGACAGCCATTGAAAGGCAGATGAGCCACAAAGAGCGCAATAACGTCCGCGCCGCATACATCCACAAGGCCGAGTTCATCGAGGAGCGCAGGCTGATCATGAACTGGTGGAGTCGATATCTGGAGGCCAACCGGCAGAAGCATGTCACTCCACACGAATTCGCAAATCAGATTGGGGCGAATGTTACTCGGATGAAGGCGAAGCTTGGCAATGGCGTAGAGAGGAAAAATTGATATGGACACCTCAACCACACAAAGCATCAAGCTCGCCATCGTGTCGGCAACCGGGTTGTCAAAAGACGCCCTGCACATCTATGTGGGCATGGCGGTCTATTTAACGTTGATCGCCATCACCCGGCGATTCAGACCATACATTGGCTGGCTGGTTGTTTTTATCATTGCGTGTGCTGGCGAGTGGGTAGATAGACGAGACGATATTGAAAGCCTTGGATACTGGCGTTGGCAGGCAAGCGCTCACGACATTCTCAACACGTTGTTTTGGCCGACGGTGCTGACATTGCTTTGGCTTTTAAAGTGCCGCAGTAAAGCAAGCGTACATCCGTAAGACTCTCGCAATCTACTCTGCCACGCGGGTCCATCCAAACAGGGCTGCAAAGCCGCCCTGTTTGGATGGACCTCACTTAAAAAAATCTAAAGCCCACACAACTGTCTGTGGAAAACCACTGATTTCCACCGGTGGATAATTTCATCCACAGCCGCAGAACTCCCGAAAATTGGAGTCTTGACCCGAATTATCCACAGGCGTAGAAAAGATCGGGCAAAGCGCTGTCGTCGACAGCAACCCAGGTAGCCAGAACCTTTAAGGCTACGCCACACGGTGGTGGTTCTCCCAAAGTGCGATTAGCGTCCGGCGGCTCGTACGGTCACAGCGATGTGATGGATGCCTACTTTTACCAGTGTGCCCACTGCGGCAACTCATCCCCTTTCATAGCTGCTCTGCAGCAACCTATCCGCTTGGCCATTTCCTTGCGCCAACCTGCGCCCGTCTCTTTCTTCCGGAAAGAGACGGGCGCTCGTACCACTGCTGCAGCCCACCTTGTACAAGGCTTTGCGCCAATTCCTCCTCGTGACAATCGGTGTGACAAACACCGAAGTCACCAGCAACAGCGATGCAGATGATGGTGCCGCAGTCCACGGAATGGGCTGCACCTGACTGACAGTCAGGCATGCCCCGATCATCGCATCCCTGCCTTCACCCGACTCAGGATCTCGCGGTACTGGTCTCGTCAGCCAGTGCAGCCTCCACCCGCCCACGTCTTCGGAAGTGCTCAGGAGGTCAGATCATGAGATGCCCAAGCTCCCGGCCGTAAAGAGCCGCCAGTCCCGCGTCAGTGGACAACCCTCACAGGTCGCAGGGGCCTTGATCCCTGATAACACTCAACATCCTTGGCGGGATGACGTGAGGAAAAAGCTTCAACGTTTCGACTTCAAGAGGAGTTTGATCATGGCGTTGGTAGGTAAACGTGACGGGCGCAATTTTGGCTATGGTCGGCAACTGAGCTATGCCGGGCCGCAAGCGCTACGAGATCTGTTTGGCGGCGGGCATTACGGGACCGTCAAAGCACACAGTGATCGGTGGCAAGCATTTGTACGATGGTGTCGATCAAAAGATGGACCGGGGTTCAACGATGCGCGGCAAATTGATCGGCAGACCTTGCAGGACTACGCCGGGCACCTCCGAAATCAAGTTGAACAAGGCGAGCTGGCCATCGCCACTGCACAAAACCGACTGTCTAGTGTGAATCGGACCATGGCCGCGCTTCGCGGTGATCAGTATGTAAAAGTACCGAGTCCGAGCAAAGAACTGGGAATGCAGCGCACCACGGTCCGCTCAGCGATACCGCAAGTTCAGGATCGTGAACAGGTGATACGCATTATCGACGCGCTTCGCGAACAGCATCCCCGTGCCGCCGCTATTACACAGTTGGCACGAGCCACAGGAATGCGCTTGCGAGAGGCTATCTTGGCCGACCTTGTACGCCTAAAACGTGAGGCAAACCAATTCGGCAGGATCAACATCCAGGATGGCACCAAAGGTGGGCGCTCGGGTGCGTCGGCACATCGATGGATTACGGTAGATGATCATATTCGTGACGCGCTGAGGTTTGCCGAACAAGTCTCGCCCGACGGTAGCCGCAACCTGTTAGCTCCGCACGAAAGCTTTCGCGACTTCAGGCAGTGCGTCGTTCGGCCTGCCCGGGACATCCTCCATACGCACAACCTTAAAGGGTTTCACGAATTGCGGGCGGCCTATGCGTGCGAACGCTATGAGCAACTCTCCCAACATCAAGCGCCGATCAACGGAGGCAGATGCTACCAGCTCGACCCGCGTCTCGATCAGGAGACCAGAACCCAAATCAGCTATGAACTGGGCCACGGCAGGGTCGACATTGTGTCAGCTTATATCGGCGGTAGGACGTGAGTAAGCCATTCGACATCGAGCTTTTCTTGGCTGCCGTCCTGACCGGATCGCATGCCACACGCGAGCGTCACATACGCCAGGCAAAGATCATTCAAGCGGCGATCTCTGATCGCTGGCAACGAGACAATCCTTGGACCTGGCAACGAAAGCATCTCGTCTGGTTTTTCGACATTCATCTAGCCCAGCACTCCCCCTACACACGGGCCTACTATCTGGTTACCGCGCATTTGGTTTGCAAAAGGGCCGGAAAGACCTGGACGTTACGTACCATCAAATTGTCTGCTCTAGACCCATAGCTTGTGGGAATGATAGTCAGTCAAAACAAGGAGAAACGACCTTGTGGATTTCCGCCCCACCCCCAAGAGAGCCAACCATCACGCGAAAGCCTTCATGGGAAAAGCACTGACGCTTACGCATAGATGGTTTTCCCAAATTGGGATATTGACAGCCTTATCTAATCCGAGCATTATCCTCCCAAATCGGGAAGAAAAAATATGCGACTCATCGGACGTGAAAAGCTAGCCAGCTTGAAAGGCATCGGCAGCGAAATTGAGAAGTGGGTGCGAACCTGGGCGTCTGAGGTCATGAGCGCTCACTGGAAGCATCCCACTGAAGTGAGCAGCCAATTCCCAAATGCCAAAAACACTGGCAATGGTACGTTTTTATTCCCTGTATGTAATGGCGGCTTAACGATACAACTGTTAATCGTCTTCCCGCAGGGTGTAGCCCTTATTACAGATCTAAAAGTTAGCGAAGACACCCATGGACACTAAGGTTATCCGGACAGACGAACAGTACCGAGCATACCTTGAAGAAGTTCAGGTACTGATGGCCAAAAATCCATCCCTTTACACTACTGATAGTGACAGACTTGAAGTACTCACTGTCCTACTTGAAGCCTACGAAAATAGTAAGTACCCAGTTGAGCCGCCAGATCCAATTGATGCAATTCTCTTTCGCATGCAAGAAAAGGGATTGAAGCAGGCAGACCTCGTTCCCTACTTCGGTACCAGCAGTCGGGTTTCAGAAGTTTTAAATAGAAAAAGACCTTTAACCGTTCAAATGATTCGAGCATTATCACTTGGACTGGGCATATCTGCAGAAACTCTTATAGGTTTATCAAGTCCTGATAACGAGCAAACAAAACAAGATATAGATTGGTCGAAATTTCCAATTAAAGAAATGACACGTAGGGGATGGCTGCAAAACTTTTCATTTCAAGCAAAAACTTCGGTTGAAGAGATTGTTAAACATTTCATCTCAGACGCAGGATTACAGTTCGGAGCCGCAGCATTTCGAAGAACGCTTTCGGGAGAAGCAAAATCTCCAACAACCCAATACTCCCTTTATGCTTGGCTAGCTAGAGTAATACAATCCGCACGTATAAGAAAACCAAAACTTGGCCCGTTCAACAGTGAAAATATTTCCAGCAATTTTTTAAGAGAGCTCGCACAACTTAGCTGGTCGGAACGCGGCCCGCTACTTGCTGTAGAATATTTGGAAAGGCAAGGAATAGCAGTAGTAATTGAGCCTCACCTTAAAGGCACTCAATTGGACGGTGCAGCTCTGAAAGATAATGATGGCACTCCAATTGTCGCGTTAACACTGAGATACGATAGGCTAGACAACTTCTGGTTCACGCTGCTTCATGAGGTCGCCCATATTTGGAAGCATGTAGGGAATGAAGATGCCTTTTTAGACGATCTTAATACAGAGTCGGAGGATCGGCGTGAAGCGGAAGCCAATCGATTGGCGCGAGAGGCATTTATTCCTAGAGGAATCTGGAGAAGAAGTGATGCCTTCATCTCCCCAAATAGAGAAAACATAGAGGCATTAGCAAGAGAGCTTAGAATCCATCCAGCTATAATTGCCGGTAGATTGAGGAAAGAATCTGGAAATTATAGTAGCTTTCCAGATTTGACAGGGCAGCACCAAGTAAAATCGTTGTTTTTATCCACAGCTGATTACGAGGTTTTCAAATGACCCCTCGATACATACCTGTTCTCAAAGCAATGGATAGCGAATTCAAAGCAGTTGCTCAAATGAGCAAGATAACTGCCGACCGAACTTGCCCTTTGTTTGAAATCCCACGTATCGGCAAGAACATTACTGAAGCAAAGCGTTTTGAAGGATGCGCTCATCTGACCACAGCGTACCTAAACGAAGTGACTGATAGGATTGCCGCTGTATGGAAAGGCAGAACATCGATGGTCGATGCCTTCCATTGGCAACCAGACGCGACTGTAGAGTCTGGAGAGCATATCGTCCAATATATTTATGGCAGACTCACTGCGCTCGGAGTTAATATCCGTCCAATAATCGGATATGACCGCTGGGAAAACCAAGCTTATCGATTGGCACTACAAAACTTAGATCCAGAACTTTTACATCAGTCCTGTATACGCCTTGATCTTCAAGCCTTAGAGGACACCGAAGAGCCAGAGTTTTTCGAAGAGAACATTGAGTCTATCTTAGACGGTTTGTCACTTGAACCAAGCAACTGCTCTTGCCTAATTGATTTTGGCGACGTGACCGGTTGGTCCGTTGTAGACATGCTGGATAAGGTAGATTCGATTCTTTCTATCCTTGAAAAATACGCATTCAGCTACATTGCTGTATCAGGATGCTCACTGCCTAAATCAATTGATCTAGCTGTAAAGAAACCCGATACATCAGATATCATTCCACGCAAAGAAATGTTGGTATGGCAAGCGATCCGTCAAAGCAATCCGAAATTGCGGATCATCTACAGTGACTATGGTGTACGAGGTCCGTCGAGTAACGAAGGCATTCGAAACCCTCACGCTAATGGAAAAATCAGATATACGATCGATAAGCACTTTTTCATAGTTCGCGGTCACTCCATGAAGCTTCCTGGAAAAGGTCAACAAATGTGGGGGGTCGCCAAAACTGTTGTTGAGTCTAGATACTATATGGGGGAAACCTTTAGCTGGGGTGATAACCGTATTTTAGAATGCAGCAAGAAAGAGTGTATGGGGGGGCACCCACAATGGATTACCAATGACACTAGCCACCATCTGGCCTATGTGATGGCCGAAGTTAACAACTTTGAGCTATCCGTTATTGGTTCAAGTTTAGAAGAAAGCGAATTGAGCTCTTGAAGTAATTTCCAAGATAATTAGCTTCTGACCCAATATATCAAAAGGGGGTATGGGATGCCCCCCAGCAGTACGTCCGGACTCGATGAGCATAAATCTAATAAAATCGACACCCAAGGATTTTCCAAGTCTAGAGATCTTTAATGCCTATTTCGCACCCTTCATATTACCAGCGCAATTTAGCCTCTAGATCAACTTTTTATTGATGAAGACCTCTCTGATGGAACACGATTTTAAAAGCATGGAAAAGGGTGAGCTACACGTACACTTAAATGGCCTCGTCAGTACTCGACTAGTTATTGATTTACTCCAGCAGCAGGGAGCAGAAATTCCTGATAATTTTAATTTAGAAAGAGACCTCACCAGGTTTACACCTTCCCCTGACCTTCAGACATATCTAAAGCCTTGGCAAGTTTTAAGGCTTATTCCTCAAGGTCGCACAGCTCTCAATTTAATGGTTTTTAGTGCATTCGAAAACCTAGCAGCTCAAAATGTAAAGTTTGTCGAGTTGCGGAGTAGCGTAATTTATCTTGCACTTCTTAATAACGTCACAGTACCCGAGGCGCTTTTGTGGTTGACCGAAGAGATTTACAGCGCCTCATTAAAATACGGTATTAGGGGCGGGCTGATATTAACGGTGTCACGCGGGGATTACGCTGCGGAACATCTACGCACCCTCTTAGCCGCTTATGCATCTATTGGTAAGCCTGGAATAATAGTAGGACTAGATTTAGCTGGCAACGAAGATACCGTATCTCCAACAGAGCTCCCTCAGTTATATCGGAAAGCAAAATCTGATTTAGGATTAAAAGTCACTATACACGCAGGGGAAACAGGCAACCCCCAAAATATTATAGAAGCTATCACCGAGTTTGATGCTGACAGGATTGGACACGGTACAGCCGCATTCAAATCAACGAAAATCATGGAATTGATGCACAAGCGCGATATATGTGTAGAGGTATGCCCTATTAGCAACCGCCTAACAGGTGCTGTAAAATCAAGCGAGTCCCACCCTGTATGTGAGTTCATAAAATTCGGTGTACCATTCGTTATTTGCTCGGACAATCCGGCGATTCACGGTGCGAGCATTAGCGATGACTATAATGAGTTCTATAAAGAAACAGAAAATAGTGCCATCCTCGAGAACATGCTCACCTTACAAAGAAAATATAGCTTCATGGAAGATCAAAATGAAAATTAGATTTGTTTCAAAAAACAACTTCAAAGTCCAAGAAGTCCAACAAATACTTCAGGATACTGGGGTAGAGGTCGTTGCTGCCCGATACTCAATTGATGAAATCCAAACCGAGAATGTTGATAGTTTGGTCAGAGATAAATTACTGAAGGCTTTCAATATAATAGGACGCCCTGTTTTCGTCGAGCATACTGGTCTCTATATTGACAGCCTCAATGGCTTCCCAGGTGGATTAACGCAGATTTTTTGGGACAAGCTTCAAGCTGACAAATTTTCGACCCTGTTTGGATCCGGGGAAAATACTAACTTGGTCGCAAAAACGATAATTGGATATTGCGACTCTATGAAAATCCATCTTTTTGAAGGTGCAATAAAAGGCACCATATCTGCTGAACCCCGAGGAAACAGAGACTTTCAGTGGGATTGTGTTTTTATTCCAGAAGGCTTTACTGAAACTTTCGCGGAAATGGGGGATAGAAAAAATGACATATCGATGAGGCGTATTGCATTCGATAAATTTAAACAGTTTCTTAAAGATGGAAATACTTGATGGAACAATTACTATCATCTTTTAAGCAAGGCAACGTTATACTTTTCGTTGGTGCTGGAGTATCCACCAATCTGGGGCTTCCATCTTGGGGCGAACTGATCGACAAAATCGCTCAAGAACTAGGGTATGACCCTGAGATTTATAAGACATTTGGCGATCATTACGCCCTTGCCGAATATTATAGGATCAAAAAAGGTAGTATCGGTCCCCTCCGAAGCTGGATGGACCGAAGCTGGCATGCTCCGACTATCAATATCGAATCGTCGAAAATTCATGAACTGATTGCAAAAGCCAACTTTCCAATAATTTATACTACAAACTATGATCGATGGCTCGAAAACACATTCGATCACTTCCAAAAGCCATACACCAAAATAGCATCAGTATCTGACGTAACTAAGATAAGACCTGGAAGCACTCAAATAATTAAGTTTCACGGAGACTTCGATGATGACACCTCGATAGTACTTGATGAAACTAGTTATTTTGAAAGATTAGAATTCGAAACACCTCTAGATATTAAATTGCGATCGGACGTGCTTGGCAAATCAGTACTATTCATTGGTTACCGACTTGCCGATATAAATTTAAGGTTTCTATTCTACAAGTTATCCAAAATCTGGAAGGCCAACTGCAATAGTGAGGCACAGCCTCGGTCATACATATTTTCACCTAGACCAAACCCCGTCCAAGAAGCCATTCTTAACCAATGGGGAATTAACATGCTTTCTTCTCAGGTAGACTCCCAAGGAGATGCTCTCGCGGAATTTTTAGAGAATTTTGTATAACTCAAATGCAGCTTTAGCAGCCTAAATCAAAGAAATTTACGACTTCGGCCTGATTTTAAAGATGGCTCTCAGCAGGCCAAAAGTCTAAAAGCAGACTCTGAAATTTATTAACCACATCGTTGCACCTGCTATGGGAATAATCCCTAGCGAAAAAACTGCAAAATCTTAGGGTAGCTTTAGGGGTATAGCAGATTAACCATAGCTGTTATCTCATTGTATTGAATTAAAAAAGTCCGATTTTTCGACTCCTGGTGCCGGCACCATACGCAACACCAGAAGAGGCTCACCGAAAGGTGGGCCTTTTTTGTTTTCAGGGTTTGGAGAAGACTCAAGAGCACCACATGGTGATGGTCTTGAGCCGATTAAAAATTCTGAACGCTCAGCTCGCGCAATGCAGCTGTTGCTAGAAACCCCGAACGGGATGCATAGCGGTGGTCCCTGCTCACTCGTTCATCAATGCGCTGCAACAGGTTTTCTGGCAAAGAAGCGTTGAACCGAACCGACTTGCCGAGGTAAGGCGTCAAATCGAAGTCAACGATTGCCCATATTCCACCGACAAAATCCGGGTTCTCCAGGTGGGCATCCACGTCCTTGCCCTGCGGCAGCTCGCCGCCGTCCGCAACAATGCCTTCCAGATGCAAAGCCAATGCTTCCTGCACGTTATCCAGCGCTTGCGAAAAAGTGCTCCCGGCAGAAAAACAGCCTGGCACATCAGGCACCGTTACGCTGAATTCGGAATCTGCGTCTTTATGTATGACCACTGGAAATTTCATGACCGTAACTCTCCCTTGAGACCTGCGGATTTGAGAATGTTGTGCAGCGTCCCTTTGGCAATTTCTGACTTGGGATGTGGAACCGTTACCCGACCCGCTTTGGCTGGATGCTTGAACTGATGGTGACTTCCCTTGATTGCGATCTCAAACCATCCATCTGCCACCAATAATTCAATAAGCTCCCGACTTCGCACTTGATCACCACGCATTGTGTGTACGCTACACACCATTGAAAAATGGTGCAATCGGAAAATACACACACTACACACCAAAAAACGCGATCGGCTTAGAGTTGTGTTACACCCTGTGCACCCGAACGACTCTATCTCCAGCAGTATTATCGCTGTCCGCCCCCCCCTCCAATGAACCTCCCCCTTGCATAAATACTGTCCCATCACAATAATGCGATCGATTACCAATTACATTTTGGTTGCATCATTATGTCGGCGCTCGACCCTTCAGCTCTTCATCGGTTGTACAGCGATCACAACAGTTGGCTAAAGGGCTGGTTGCGCGTGCGCCTGGGCAATACGGCGGATGCCTGCGACCTGGCCCAGGACACGTTCCTGCGGGTCATGACTGCACGCCATGACACACCCATTCGGGAGCCCCGTGGTTATCTGAGCGCCATTGCCCGCTCGCTGTTGATCGACAAAGTGCGCCGCCGCACCATCGAGCAAGCCTATCTGCAGGCGCTGGCACTCAAGCCCGAGCCTGTGGATATTTCGCCAGAAATACGCCTGTCGATTATCGAAACGCTGATTTCGATCGACAGCCTGCTCGATGAGCTGGGCCCCAGAACGCGGGAAATTTTCCTCGCCGTGCAGCTCGAAGGCTTGAGTTATGTGGCCGTCGCCGAGCGTTTCGAGGTGTCGGTTACCACGGTGAAAAATCATTTGATTCGCGCCATGACCCGCTGCCTGTTGCTGGTCGACAATTGATGTCCCCTGCCCCGGATCTCAAGGCGCTGGAGGCTGCTGCCACCTGGTATGTACAACTTAATGACGGCACCACCGACGAGGCTCGCACCCGGGACTGGCAGGCCTGGTTGAGAGCCTGCCCACAACATGAAGCGGCCTGGGCACGGCTTGAGAGGTTCCAGCGCCAATGGGCATTGATGCCCCAGGAGGCCGCTCTCTCCAGCCTCGACGCCGCGAAAACCCAACGCCGTGATGTGCTGAAAATCCTTGGCATGCTGCTGGCCGTTGGCAGCGGTACCTGGCTGGCGGCCGAGCAGGTGCCCTATCGCTCGATGCTTGCGGGGCAGCGTACCGGCGTCGGTGAGCGGCGTTCGCTGCGCCTTGAGGATGGCTCACAACTGGAGCTGAACGCCAACACGGCGCTGGATATCCACTTCGACGCCAAACAGCGCGTGATTCGTCTGCACCAGGGTGAAATCTTGATTCAGACCGCCAAGGATCCTGAGCAGCGTCCTTTTATCGTGCAGACCGAGGACGGCAGCGTGCGCGCCCTTGGCACCCGTTTCAGCGTGCGCCAATTGCCCGAGCACACGCGAGTCGGGGTGCTGCAATCCGCCGTGGAAATTCGCCCGCTTGAGCTGATCCATCAGCCCCTGCGTCTGGAGACCGGACAACAAGTCACTTTCGATAGCAATGAAATCGGCAGGGTTCAGCCTTTGCCTGCGGCCTCAACCGCCTGGGTACAAGGCATGTTGAGCGTGGACGACTGGCGCCTGGGCGATTTTATCGAGGAGTTGGGCCGTTACCGTCCGGGCGTACTGCGTTGTGCAACAGCCGTTCAGAACTTACGCATCTCGGGGGCCTTTCGTATCGATGACACCGATACGGTGCTGGAGAATCTGGGTAAAACCCTGCCAGTCAACGTTCGTTTCTTCACCCGCTACTGGGCCAGCATCGAACCGGCATAAGCTCAGGTGCAAATGGTTTGAACTTTAACCTTGCTGATTTAGATTCTCATCCGTCAATGACATAAGCCGCGACTACAGCGCGTTTGTGCCATGACCACGCAAGGATCATCGAATGCCCCCGCTCCCCCTCAATACCACCACCAAAATAGCCCGCGCTGTGCGCCTGGCGGTATTTGGCGCGTCCCTCGCCAGCCTGTCCGGTCTGGCGCTGCTACCGGCCCAGGCCGCAGCGCAAAGCCAGGCGCAGTACCAGATTGCTCCTGGCCCTCTGGGCAGCGCCCTGACCCGGTTTGGTGTGCAGGCTGGGGTTACGATTTCGTTTGATACCGAACAGGCCCGTCACCTCAAGACCGGCGGGCTTGAAGGTTCATACAGCGTCGAGGAAGGCCTGGAGCGCTTGCTTGCCAATAGCGGGTTGCAAGCCGAGCGCCAGAGCAACGGGGGTTATGTACTGGTCGCCAGCAACAGTGAGGCCGCGCTGGAGCTGGGGGCCACTCAAGTTGTCACCAACCAGTTGGGTACCGTTACCGAAGGCACCGGTTCCTACACGCCGGGCGCTATCGCCACGGCCACTCGCCTGGTGCTCACACCGCGGGAAACGCCGCAATCGATCAGCGTAATCACCCGCCAGCATATGGATGACTTCGCCCTCGACAATGTTGACGACGTGATGCGCCATACACCGGGCATTACCGTCTCGGCCTACGACACGGACCGCACCAACTACTACTCGCGTGGTTTTTCGATCAACAACTTCCAGTACGACGGCATCCCCTCCGCCGTACGCAACGTTGCCTATTCAGCGGGTAATACCCTGAGCGACATGGCTATTTATGACCGTATCGAGGTACTCAAGGGCGCTTCAGGTTTGCTCAGCGGGGCGGGGTCCCTGGGCGGCACCATCAACCTGGTGCGTAAAAAACCCACCCATGATTTTCACGGCCATATCACCGCAGGCGCAGGCTCGTGGGACAACTACCGGACTGAAGTAGACCTCAGCGGCCCATTGACCGAAACCGGTAATGTGCGCGGTCGTGCGGTAGCGGCCTATCAGGACCGGCAATCGTATATCGACCGCTACTCCAACCAGAGTTCGGTGTTCTACGGCATCCTCGAAGTCGACCTGACGCCAGACACCTTGCTGACCGTGGGCGCCGATTATCAGGACAACAAACCCCAGGGCTCCACCTGGTCGGGGAGCTTCCCGCTGTACAACTACGCGGGCGAGATCAACAGCGCCAAACGCTCATTCAGCAATGCCACCGACTGGAGCAGCTGGCAGCAATACACCCGCACGGTGTTCGCGACCCTGGAACAGGACCTGGGCAGTGGTTGGGTGGGCAAGCTGCAACTGGACCACAAGATCAATGGCTACGATGCCCAGCTGGGAGCGATTCAGTTCAACCAGCCTGCGGCTGATGGCACCGCCAATATCAATGCTCAACGTTACAAGGGCGAAACCACCAGCGACGCGGCCGACCTCTATGTCAGCGGCCCCTACGAGTTTCTCGGCCGTGAACACGATTTGGTGTTGGGCGGCTCCATCAGTACCGCCAACTGGAAAGGCAAAGGCTATTGGGACGTGACCTTCTCCACCCCCAATCTGGTGGATTACTTCAACTGGGACGGCCATCTGGCCAAACCTGACTGGGGCAACGCATCTCAAATCAGCGATGACACCGTGCGCCAGACCGGCATGTATGCAACCACGCGCCTGAATGTCACAGATGAGCTGAAAGTTTTTCTGGGCGGACGGGTGGTCGACTACACCCTTACGGGCACCACCAATACCTATCGCGAAACAGGACGCTTGATTCCCTATGCGGGCATTACTTATGACCTGACCGATTACCTGACGGCCTATGCCAGCTACACCGATGTATTCATGCCCCAGGAGTTCTACAACCTGGATCGCAACAGCAAAATGCTTGACCCAGACGAGGGTGAAAACTACGAGATCGGCCTCAAGAGCGAGTTCTTCGATGGCCGCCTGAACGCCAGCCTGGCGTATTTTGAGGTCAAGGAAAGCAACCGTCCCATCCCCGACGATGCCTGGAACAACCTGCAACCCACCCCGCCCAACTATGCCTTCAAGGGCACTGCGGCTAAAACCAAGGGCTACGAGCTGGAGATATCCGGCGAGCTGAGCCCGGGCTGGAGCCTGCAGGCCGGTTACACGCACAAGGTGGTACGCGATGACAACGGTAAAAAGATCTCGACCTTCGAACCCGAAGACCAACTGAGCTTCTACACCATCTACAAACTGAAGGGCGACCTCAACAAAGTCTCCGTGGGCGGTGGTGCACGCTGGCAGAGCACGGCCTGGCAAGAGATGTTCAACGGCCCCAAGGACAGGTACGAAGACTTCTCGCAAAAGCCCTACTGGGTGGTGGACCTGATGACCCGTTATCAATTCACGGAAAACCTGTCGACCACGCTTAACGTCAACAACGTGTTCGACAAGTATTACTACACCAATATCGGGTTCTATAACTCGGCGATTTATGGCGAGCCGCGCAACTTTATGCTGACCACTCGCTGGGATTTCTGACACGCATATCCAATTGTGGGAGCGAGCCCGCTCGCGAAACTCTTAAAGCCTTCGCGAGCAGGCTCGCTCCCACCTGTTTTACCCTCCAACAGATGACCCCACATCATCTGTCCCGTGAAAAACCATCCTTTGTCAGCCTACGGAGATGTAACCTCTAATTGCCGGAAGCAAAGTGACGACGATCACTTATTTCAACAATAAAAGCGCTTCCCGGAGCACCTCCCATGCACAGCGGTCCCACTCTTTTGCTGGTGTTGTTTTGCGCCATCGCGCTGATCATTTTCCTTATCGTCAAAGTCCGCGTTCATGCCTTTCTGGCCTTGACCGCTGCGAGCTTTGTGGTGGGAATCGGGTCAGGCATGCCGTTGGTAAAAATTGCTTCGTCGTATGAAGCCGGTGTCGGCGGAACCCTCGGGTTTCTGGCAACGATCATTGGCCTGGGCGGGATTCTGGGCAAGATGCTGGAGGAGTCCGGCGGTGCGGAGCGCATCGCTCAGGCCCTGTTGAACACCCTGGGCAAGGACCGCGCTTCGTGGGCGATGATGCTCGTCGGATTTATCGCAGGCATCCCGGTGTTTTTCGAGGTGGGGTTCGTGCTTCTGATTCCGCTGATTTATGTAGTGGCCAAAGAGACTCGCATCAACCTGCTGTACTTGGGCGTACCTCTGGCGGTGTCGCTGATGGCGGTGCATTGCATGTTGCCGCCACACCCTGCTGCGATGGCGATCACCGGGATGCTGGGCGCCGATGTCGGCAAAGTAATCATGTACGGTCTGATTGTCGCGCTGCCGACCGCGATGATTGCCGGGCCGCTGTGGGTCAAACTGGTGTGCAAGACCGAAGCACCAGCCACTCAGGAAGCTTTTTTGAACGAGCATTGCGAAGACAGCAAAACCCGCGACCTGCCAGGCCTTGGCGTCACCCTGCTGACCATCGCCCTGCCGTTGCTGCTGATGGTCGGTAAAAGTTTCGCTGCCGGCCTGCCCCATGAATCCACCGCATTCAGCGTGATTTCGTTTATGGGCACCCCGCTGATCGCACTGTCGATTGCCGTGGTATTCGCTTATTGGGCACTGGGCTTGCGCCGCGGTTTGACCATGGCCGACCTGCTGGCTTACACGCAAAAAAGTTTTCCGCCGCTGGCCAGTATCCTGCTGATCATCGGTGCCGGTGGGGCATTCAATGGCATTCTGATCGACAGTGGCGTGGGTAGCGCGCTGTCCGCCTCGTTGACCCAATTGAATATGAACCCCATCGTGCTGGCCTGGCTGGTGGCTGGTTTGATGCACTTCGCGGTCGGCTCGGCAACAGTGGCCATGATCAGCGCCGCAGGCATGGTATTGCCTATGCTGGGAGCTCACCCGACCGTGAGCAAGGAGATCAT
Source organism: Pseudomonas sp. FSL R10-2964 (assembly GCF_009600035.1). NCBI lineage: Bacteria > Pseudomonadati > Pseudomonadota > Gammaproteobacteria > Pseudomonadales > Pseudomonadaceae > Pseudomonas > Pseudomonas sp. FSL R10-2964. The sequence goes on from NZ_WIWH01000002.1 coordinate 71,005, forward strand.
CTGCATCGCCATCGGTGCCGGAGCCATGGGCTGGACCCACGTCACGGATTCGGCCTTCTGGGTGGTCAAGGAGTACCTGGGTGTATCCCTGACCGACGCCCTGAAAACCTTTACCACCGCCACCGTACTGGCTTCATCGATCGCGCTGGGGCTGACCCTGCTGCTGTCGCGCTTTGTTTGATTCAAACCGTATATTCAGACTTATCGTTTAAAGGACCCCGCCATGATTTTGGGCAGAACACTTGAAAACTGGTGCGCCAGCTTCCCGCTGATCCGCGAACTGGTCGCGTTGCAAGAAACCACCTGGTTCAACCCCGGGGTGGCACCGGTGGCGCAGGCGCTTGGCGATACAGGCCTGAGCAGTGCCGACGTGGCCGATGCCAGCGCACGCCTTGAGCGGTTTGCTGCCTACCTGCGGGTTGCCTTCCCTGAGACAGAGGGCAGTGCTGGCATTATCGAGTCGGACATCCTGCCCCTGACGCATTTGCAGCCGTTGCTCGGCGAGCGTTACGGGCAAAGCCTCAATGGCGCGCTGTGGCTCAAGCGCGACAGCCATCTGCCCATCTCCGGCTCGATCAAGGCCCGCGGCGGGATCTATGAAGTGCTCAAGCATGCCGAAGACCTGGCCCTGGCCGGTGGCCTGATTAAGCTCGACGACGACTACGCGCTGCTGCACAGCGACAAGGCCCGGGCCTTTTTTGGACAGTACAAAATCGCCGTTGGCTCCACCGGCAATCTCGGCATGTCGATCGGCATCATGGGTGCTGCGCTGGGCTTTCAAGTGACCGTGCATATGTCGGCCGATGCCCGGCAATGGAAGAAAGACAAGCTGCGCTCCCATGGCGTGACGGTGGTGGAGTACGAAAGCGATTACAGCGTGGCCGTGGCCCAGGGTCGCCAGCAGGCTGAGTCCGACCCCAGTTGCCATTTCGTCGACGATGAAAACTCGGTCAATCTGTTCCTCGGCTACGCAGTGGCCGGCGAGCGTTTGAAACAGCAGTTCGCCGCGGCGCAAATCACCGTGGATGCCCAGCATCCCCTGTTTGTGTACCTGCCCTGCGGTGTGGGGGGCGCTCCCGGCGGCGTGGCTTTCGGCCTCAAGCTGGCCTTTGGTGATGCAGTGCATTGCATCTTCGCCGAACCGACCCACTCGCCCTGCATGCTGCTGGGTGTGTACACCGGGATGCACGACGAAGTCAGCGTGCAGGATTTCGGCATCGATAACGTCACCGCCGCAGACGGCCTCGCCGTGGGCCGCGCTTCCGGCTTTGTCGGCAAGGCCATGCAGCGCATGCTCGACGGCTTCTACACCGTCAGCGACGAGGAAATGTACAGCCTGCTGGCCCTGATGGAACGCAGTGAAGGCTTGCGCCTTGAGCCTTCCGCACTGGCAGGTGTGCCAGGTATTGCCCGGGTACTGGGCGAGCAGCAAGGCTATCTGGCCCGCGCTGGCCTGAGCCCGCAGGCCATGGCCAACGCCACCCATCTGGTGTGGGCAACGGGAGGAAATATGGTGCCTGCGGCCGAGATGGACGCCTATCTGGCCAAGGGTCGTGAGTTACTGGGCTGACTCAGGCGTAAAGCGGATGTGGCAAGATGGACTCATTGCCACATTCTGCAAGAAGTCGGCCTTTGGCTTGAGGGCAAACTACCGTGCTTAATCTTCCTCCCCGCATCAGCTCACGGCTCAACAGCAGCCAGTTCGCCAACCTTCATACCTTTCTGGTGGCCGCCCGACACCTGAGTTTTGCCCGCGCTGCGCAGGAACTTTGCCTGACCGCCAGCGCCGTCAGCCACCGCATCAGCCGGCTGGAAACGGCGTTGAATATGAAGCTGTTCCAGCGCCTTACCCGCCAGGTCAGCCTGACTGACGAAGGCGAGCGAATTTTCGAAATTCTGCAAAGTGCGATGGGGGAATTGTCCGAAGCCCTTGAACGCTCGTCACAGCCAGAAATTGCCGGAGCCATTGCGCTCTATGCCAGGCCATCGGTGGCCCAATGCTGGCTGGTGCCCCGGCTGGCCGACTTTATCGAGCGCTATCCGCTGGTCTCACTGGACCTGCGCGTGGGCAATGACAATGTCGACTTTCGCACACGCAAAATAGATCTGGCCTTGTACTACGCCAACGGCGAATTCCCCGGCCTCACCAGCCAGCGGCTGATGCGCGAATGCATGGCGCCGGTGTGCAGCCCGGAATATGCGCAGCGCCACCGTCTGCACGAAAACCCGCAAAACCTGAGTAACTGCACCACCCTGCACGACTCCCTGGCCTGGGACCATGCCGCCTATGATGCCGAGTGGACCCTGTGGGCCGAACAACACAACCTGCTCGCGGCACTGCCCAAACGTACCCTGACCTTCGACCGTTCGGACCTGTGCGTCACGGCCGCTATGAGCCACGCGGGGATCGCCATCGGGCGCCAGCAACTGGTGCAAAAACGTGTTGATCGCGGCGAACTGGTGCTGCCTTTTGGCGGTTTCAGGCAGTACGGTCACTATGATTATTATCTGGTGCACCCACCGCTCAATGTGGTGCCCAAGCGCTTGCAGGTGTTTATGAACTGGCTGCACATGTGCGCTCAGGAACAGACGATTGAGCAACGGCCAAACTGACCCTGATGGTGGTGTTTGGCGCCTGTACGAACGCTACATGACCACCTGCGTTTTGCACGATCTGACGCACAATCGCCAGCCCCAACCCGGTACCTTCGCTGCTTTGCCGGCCCTTGCGAAAGCGCAGGAACATGGCTTCGCGCTCCTCTGGCGCAATACCCTGCCCCTGGTCGCTGACCTCCAGCTGCAAGTGCCCGACAACCCTGCGCAGGGTCACCTGAACAGTGCCCATGCCGTGGACCAGCGCGTTTTCCAGCAGGTTGCCCAAGGCTTCACGCAACTGATCGGGATTGCCCCGGCATTCGCAACCTGCGGTGATATCCACCTCGATTACCCGACCACTGGCCTCAAAGAGCGGTAACAGCGCGGCACAGACTTCGCGAGTGAGACGCGAGAGATGGGTGCGCTGCTGCCCGTTATGGCCTTGGGCGGCCTCGCCTTCCTGACGCGCCAGTTCCAGTAGCTGAGTCACCAAACGGCGCATCTGGCGCATTTCCATGTCCAGCGCAGGCCACTCGACCTGCCCTGTGCGCCGGGCTGCTTGCAAGCGCAAATCCAGCACGGTCAACGGCGTGCGCAGTTCATGGGCTGCGTCGGCCACGAAACGCCGTTCGGCAGTGTAGGCCGCAGCCAAACGATCAAGCGCCGTATTGGCCGCAGCCGCCAGGGGCTGGATTTCACTCGGCAGGTTGTCCAGCGGGATACGTTGTTCTGGGTTTGCCGGCCCGATACTGCGCGCCAACTTGGCCGCCACCCGCACCGGACGCAAGGTCCAGTGCAGCAATAAAAGGATCAGGCCCAATGACAGCAAACCGATGGGTACCATCATCACCAGGCTCTGGCGCAAGCGGGCCGCCAGCAGGTTGCCAATCACTTCGCGCTCAAGATTATCCTGCTTGGCCACCATCAATATGGCACCGTCGGGCAACTCCACCGGCACGCTCACCACCCGCCCGCTGAAAGCGCTCCAGCGCATCCAGCCCGGGTTCGCACCTGGCTGCTTGAGCCGACGGGGATGTTTGAGGTTTTCGGACTTCCACAACAATCGACCATCGGCCGAGTACAACGAATAAGACAGTTCGCCACCGGCATACTGGCGCGGCAGGCTGGCAGGGTCGCTGTCCACCCGAAAACCATCGGCAATCACCTGCGCTTCAATGGTCATCACCCCGCGGCGCAGTTCGTCGCGGGTGCCGTACAGGTAAATCGCCAGGTTGCCGAAACCCAGAGCAAAGACCAACAGCAACGCGGTCAGCAGGCGCCAGCGCAGGCTGCGTTTAATCATGCCCGGTTATCGACACTGAGCAGGCGATAACCCAAGCCGCGAACCGTTTCGATGCGGCTATGGGCGCCCGCCTCACTGAGCTTGCGGCGCAACCGCGAGACCAGCGCTTCGATGGCGTTGAGGGTCACCGGCTCATTGAAAGCATAAAGCCTCTCTTCGAGTTGCTCCTTGATCACGATACGCGGTGCAATGCGCAGCATTTCTTCCAGCAACATGGCTTCGCGCCGGGCCAGCACCGTTATCCGGGTGTTGCCATCAACGCTCAAGTGCCGGGTTTCAGGTTCGAATGCCAGGTTGTTGCAACGCAACAGGGTACTCACACGACTGCCGGGGCGACGCAAGACTGCGCGCAATCGCGCCTCCAGTTCCTGCATGTCGAAGGGTTTGAGAATGTAGTCGTCCGCGCCTGCATTCAGCCCGTTGACCCGGCTTTGCAGGGCATCCCGCGCAGTCAGGATGATGCACGGCAAATCGGCATTGGCGCTGTGCTGACGCATGGCCAGCAGTGACATCCCGTCCATGTCCGGCAAGCCAAGATCCAGGATCATCGCGTCATAGCTGCCGACTTCCAGCAAAGCCTGGGCCGTGCGCCCATCTTCGGCGCCATCCACGGCAAATCCGGCCTGCACCAGATGCTCGATCAGCAAACCGCGCAGTGCCCGGTGATCCTCAACAACCAGCACTTTCATTTACTTCAATCCACAAAAAGGTCAGCCACGACGATAAAAAACGGCGCAGGGGGAAATCAACAGGGGCTCGTCAGGTTCCGGTCAGGTTGAGCTGGCAACATTCGCAAACAAGAAACGCAACTGAGACAGCTTATTATTTTCATTTGCGCAATAGCAAGAATCCCAGGAACGCTGTTTATGAACTGCCACCGCCGCAGCACCGTTGCCCCCTCTCCTTTTGCCCGCAAGCCTCTGGCTATTTTTACCGCACTGGTCAGCCTTGGCCTGCCCCTGACGGCAGTTTGCGCCGATGAAGAAGAACAACCTTCCGGGGCAACGGCCAATGCCGCGCCACTGGAGGTCGGCTCAACGGTGGTTACGGCTTCGGGCTTCAGCCAGGACGTGCGCGATGCCCCCGCCAGTATCTCGGTCATCACCCGCGAAGAGCTGGAAAACAAGCAGTTCCGCTCGCTCGCCGATGCGGTACGCAATGTTGAAGGCGTGAGCATCATCGGCGGTGACAAGGGCGAGATTTCCATTCGCGGCATGGAGTCCAGCCACGTCCTGATCCTGATTGACGGTCGTCGCCAGAACACCAGCCAGGTCACGCTCAAGGGCGGCACCTCCGAAGGCCTGGGCATGAACTGGATACCGCCCGTCGAAGCGATTGATCGTATTGAGGTGGTGCGCGGCCCGATGTCCACGCTCTACGGCTCCGAAGCACTGGGCGGGGTGATCAACGTCATCACTCGCAAAGTGGCGCGGCAATGGTCAGGTTCGGTATCCGCGGACCACACCTTCCAGGACAGCTCCAAAGCAGGTGACAGCACGCAACTGGACGGGTACGTGTCCGGTCCGCTGGTCGAAGACCGTCTCGGCATTCAGCTCTGGGGCTACGACAAGCAACGCGACGAGGACAAAATCCTCAACGGCTTCTCCAAATCGACCCGCCACAGCGGCACCGCACGCCTGTGGCTGACCCCTGATGAGCAACAGGAGTTCATGCTCGAAGCCGGCCGCACCGAGCAGGAGTTCTGGAACAACCCGGGCAAAAGCCTGGCGCCTACAGCCGCGAAAAACAACAACCAGTACACCCGCGATACTTATGTTTTGGCCCACACCGGCAACTGGGATTTCGGTACTACCGATATCAGCCTGTATCGCGAAGAAGCGACCCGCGCCAGCGATGTCCAGACCGGCAATCAGAGCGTCACGCCTGAAGTCACCAACTCGGTATTCGAAAGCAAAATCAGCCTGCCGTTTGACCGCAACGTATTTGTTGCCGGCGCCCAGTGGAAAAAAGACGAGCTGGAGGCAGACGGTTATTACGCCAGCCCGCAGGGTGCTGGGATTGGCACTTCGATGACAGAAAAATCGCTGTTCGCCGAGAACGAATGGAGCATGACTGACAGCTTCAGCCTGACCACCGGTATTCGCATGGACGACAACGAGTTCTTCGGTCGCCATTGGACACCACGCTTTTACGGCGTATGGCGCCTCAATCCGGACTGGACGCTAAAAGGCGGCGTGGCCAAGGGCTTCAAGTCGCCGACCATCACCCAGACCAACCCCAATATCGGCCTGCCGCAACGCGGTGGTGCTTACACCTGGGGCAACCCGGATTTGAAACCGGAAGAAAGCGAAAACCGCGAAATCGGCCTTTACTACGACGCCGGTGGAAAATTCAGCGGTAATGTCACGCTGTTCGACACCGACTACGAAAACAAGATCGCCAACACCGGCACCCGCCAGCTGTACTACCCGGACGGCAGCCCGGTACCCGCAGACCCGATCACCGGGCGCATCTACAGCACCTATTTCAATATCACCGGTGCCACGGTGCGCGGCATCGAGACCGCTGCCCGTTATCGCTTCAACGACCGGGTGCAGCTCAAGGGCGAGTACACCTACCTGCACTCCAAAGTGTCGAGCGGCGAGGCAACCATTCTAGGCTTTGGCTACCCACTGGCCGAGGGCCAGCCTCTGGTAGCCACGCCCAAGCACTCTGGCAGCGCGACGCTGGACTGGCAAATCATCGACTCGGTTTCCAGCTTCGCCACCGTCAGCTATCGCGGTGAAGAAACCAGCATTGCCTGGGGTCAGGGCGGCGCCGTGTCACAAAGCGAGCAAGCCATCACTACCGTGGATATGGGCGCCACCTGGCAAGCTACCCAGGATCTTTCCTTGAGCCTGGTCGGCTATAACCTGACCAATCAGGTCAGGGAGCAGGATGTGGACTCCGATTATTCCTATGCCGAAGACGGCCGACGCTTTTGGGTCAAAGCCAACTATACGTTCTGACCCTGAACCGGGCTGCGCGCCCAAGGTATTCATATGAGCGATGCCCTTAATCATGCGCCGCAGACGGCCTACCGTCTGGCCATTGCCGCACGCACCGTACTGGCCATTTTTGGCAGTTACCTGTTTGCCGCCTTGGCGGCGGCGAGCCTCAGTCTGTTGCTGCCCGGGCCTCGGGCGCAGGCAGTGCTGAGCGCCACCATGCTGGCCTTTGCGCTGTATTGCGCGATGGCAATCTGGGCATTTAGCGCCGCATCTGCAATCCGGGCCTGGCTTGTTGCCCTGGCTTGCTGCGTGCCGCCGGCCCTCCACCTGCTGCTGCGGGAAGTCATGCCATGAAGGCCCTCGGTTTTCGTCAGGCCAACGCCTGGCTGCACACATGGGTCGGGCTGTTACTCGGCTGGTTGCTGTATGCCGTGTTCCTGACCGGTACCCTGAGTTTTTTTCAGGAAGAAATCACGTTCTGGATGAAACCTGAACTGCACGCCTCTGTGCCCGACAACCAGACCGCGCAGCGCCTTGCGCAAGCCATGCAAAGCCTGGCGCCCAACGCTGCGCAATGGACCCTCACCCTGCCCGGCGAACGCAATGCCGGGGCGCAGGCACAGTGGTTCGACATCGGCCAGCCGGTCGTCAAAAGGGGCGGCCAAAGCGTGGCCCTGGATGCGGGCACGGCCGAACCGGTGACCCCGCGGGAAACCCGTGGCGGCGGTTTTCTTTATCGTTTTCACTTTGAGCTGTACGGCATGCCGCGAGTGCTGGCGCGCTGGATCGTCGGTATTGCGACCATGGTGATGCTGGTGGCGATTGTCAGCGGGGTGATCACCCACAAAAAAATCTTTAAGGAGTTCTTCACTTTTCGTCCACGCAAGGGACAACGCTCATGGCTGGACGCGCACAATGCCACTGCAGTGCTGGCCCTGCCGTTTCACTTGATGATCACTTACAGCGGTTTGTTGCTGCTGATGTTTATGTTGATGCCCTGGGGCGTTGAAAGCGCCTATCGCGGTGATACCCAAAAGTTCTTCAACGAAAGCGGCGGACGCGGTGCCCGTACTGCGCCAGCAATGGGTGCAGGCGATCAGCCATTGGGCGAGCAGGTGCCACTGACGGACGTTGCCCCCCTGCTGGCCCAGGCCGAGCAGCGCTGGCCCCGAGGAGTCAGCAGCATCAGCGTGACCCGGCCCGGCACATCGGATGCCGTCATCGAGCTGCGTGAACGCGGTGGCGACAGCCTGATCGACCGGGGCAACAGCGAACGGCTGCGTTTTGACGGTGTGAGTGGTGCTTTGTTGAACAGCCCACCCGCCCCTGCGATCAGCACGCCCAACGCGATCTATAACGTGTTTTCCAGCCTGCACCTGATCCGCTTTGCCGGTGCTCCGCTGCGCTGGTTTTTCTTTATCAGCGGGGTCGTGGGTACGGCAATGATTGCCACCGGGCTGGTGCTATGGGTGGTCAAACGCCTGCCGGAACGGCAGAAACTGGGGCGCACACCCATCGGCCATCGTCTGGTCGAGGTGCTCAATGTCGGCACTGTTGCGGGTCTGCCGCTGGCCATTGCCGCCTATTTTTGGGCTAATCGGTTATTACCCGTGGACATGACCCAGCGCAGCGCCTGGGAAATTCGCAGCTTCTTTATCATCTGGTTGCTGTGCCTGGTTCATCCACTGCTGCGCAGCCACAAACGAGCCTGGCTTGAACAGCTCTGGGTAGCTGCAGGGTTATTTGCAGCCTTGCCGCTGTTCAGTTTCGGCCTTGCACACAGCCATCTGCTGGCCAGCCTTGCACAGGGCCAATGGTTGCTGGCGGGCATGGACCTGACCTTGCTCGCCAGTGCAGCGCTGCTTGGCTACGCGGCCTGGAAACTCAACCGCCATCAACCGCTGCAACGGCCACAGCGCCAACCGCGTACGGTCAACACCCGACAAGAGAGCGCAGCATGATCTGGATATGCCTGGCGTTGAGTTTCAGTGGTTTCAGCGCACTCAGCCTGAGTACCGAGCGCCATCATGGGCAGGTGTTTGCAGACAAAGGCGGCCCGTTCAAGCGCCAGCTATTGCGCCTGCTGGGCTGGCTGCTGCTGGTTGGCGCGGTGATCCCCGGCGTTATCGAACTGGGCCCGTCAGTGGGTATCGCCTTGTGGGCGGCAGTGCTCAGCGTTGCGGCTGGCGGGCTGGTGATATTGCTGACATACCGGCCGCGCCTGATCGTGCCGCTGGCCGTTGCAGGGCCTTCAATGGCATTGGCGGTTTGGGTATTTTAGAACGCGTTATTTGTGCGCGAAGTTTTCTATTTTTACCTGACCATCCGGGAAAGTCGCGATGATTTCCAGCTCGCCACCCATGGCTTGAATGTAATTACGCAACGTACTGATATACATGTCAGTGCGCCGCTCCATTTTGGAAACTGCCGCCTGGTTGATATTCAGCGCTTTGGCCAGTGTCTCCTGGCTCAGCGCCTGAGCTTTGCGCAACTCGTGCAAAGGCATTTCCTGCAAATGCTGATGGTATAAAGCCTGGGTTTGCTCACGCGCCTCTGGGGACATGCGCGGTTCAAGTTCGGCAAATTTTTTAGCCATTTTCCTGGCCCTCTTCAATCAGTGTCTGCAAATGGACTTCGTAGAGAATTTCCGCCAAAGGGACATTCTCTTCATACCATCGGTCGTGACCGGTCTTGTCACCGCCCGTCAACAGCAAGGCGCAGCGGCGTGGGTCAAAGGCATAAGCACCCGGTAGGGGCGACCTCCATGCTGCACGCGTAGTTCGCGAAGGTTACCGTAGCGTGCCCCCTTGATATCGCTGCAATGGGGGAAGCGCAGGGCCGGACCGAGCAGCTCTAGCAATTTGACACTGGCCGCCACGCTGACCTGTTCCTTTTCACTGAGCGTTTCCCACCATAGGCCAAATTCGTCGGTGTACTCAACGTTCCATGTCATGCTCAAAATATGCCACCAAAGGAATATAATCTCAAGGGAATAATCTTAAACACTTCCGATAATGGCCAACTAGTTCTCGGTCCAACCCAAGTGTGAGTGATGGTTTCATCCGGATGCGTTCCTCACGCCGCGGTTAATCGCGGCCAAAAAAAACGCCCCGAACCAGTCGGGGCGTTTTTATTCAGATGTCCAACCTGTTCAACAGGTCGGTAGCATCAGAAAATGCTGATCGGGTAATCAACAAATACACGTACTTCGTTGCCGCCCACGTTGTACTCGCTGGCGTTGTTCGATACGCGCAACCACGAGCCACGCAGACGCACGCTCAGGTCTTTGACCGGGCCGCTTTGTACGACGTACTTGGCCTGGTTGAAGATTTCGCGCTCGGTACCACGGCCACGGTCGGAACCGTCGTCGATGTTGGTGCCGCGCACGTAGGCGATGTTGTAGGTCAGACCCGGAATACCAACGGGACCGAAGTCGAAGCCATAACCCAGCTGCCACGAACGTTCGTCCTTGGCATTGAAGTCGGACCAGTAGGAGTTGGCCAGCAGGATGGTGTTGCCACCGTCGCCCACGCCGCCTGCGTTGCGATAGCCGCCGTACGGGTAGCCGATTTCGCCGGTGCTGCTCTGGTACGCCAGGGTCACCGTGTGCGCGCCGAAAGCGTAGGTGCTTGCCAGGCTCCAGATCTTGTTGTCCTGGCCGTCAACCTTCAGCACGTCACGGGCGTAGTCTTCTTTTACGTGAGTACGGTAGCCGTTGAAATCAAACGTCAGGGACTGTTTGTCTTGCAGCGGGATTGCGTAGGTTACGCCCACGTATTGCTTGTTCAGTTCGTCTTCCATCTCGGAGCCGTACAGGGACGCCGACAGGTTGTCGGTGAACTTGTAGCTACCGCCGAACACGTTGATGCTTTTCAAGTCACCGCTGTCGCGTGCTTCAGCACTTTTACGCGACTCTGCAGTGAAGCGACCGACGTTGATTTCCAGACCGTTGATCTCCTTGGAGGTCAACAGGGTACCGGTGAAGCTTTCCGGCATCAGACGCGAGTTGTCATACATCAACACCGGCAGCGCAGGCATTTGATCGCCGTACTTGAGCACAGTGTTGGACACGCGAACCTTCACCGCAGCGCCAGCCTTGGCGATGTCGTCAGCCGCTTTACCGCTGGCGCCCTGCTTGAAGAAATCGATACCGCCCGCGCCGCTGTTGCCGCGACCGCCATCCAGACGCAGTGCGTAGATGCCGAAAGCATCCACACCCACACCTACGGTGCCCTGGGTGAAGCCCGAAGTGAATGTGCCGAGGAAACCCTGGCCCCATTCAGCTTTGTCTTGTTGGTGGTTTTTGTAGTCACGGCTGATGTAGGCGTTGCGCGCCAGTACATTGAGGTGGCTGTCTTCTACAAAACCTTTTGCGTCAGCTTGATCGTTAGCCATAGCCTGGGTAGCACTGAGTACGCCCAGAGCGAGAAGACCTATCCGTTTGTTCAACATATTATTTTCCTTATTTCTGAATAGAAGCGCGCTGTGGGGTTCAAGCTGAAACATTGAGTGGTGGTTGCTTCACATAAACAAAAAGACCCGCACGAAGACTGTGTGCAGGTCTTTCGAAAAGTTGGTGTATGGCTTATCGCCACAGGCGTTGGCAGGGATCCTAGCTGCCGTGAAGGCGAGGTGTCAATTTCGTGAAAAATTTGTTAATTGCCAAGGCTTTTCAAAGCTTTGACCGAAGTGTCAGAAATTGTTACTGACAACCATCCAGGCCACAGGCTGGCGCTGAAACGATTGTGTCTGTACCGGTGACGCCAGCGCACTGGCGCAACCAGGCAGCAAAAGCTTCAGGCTTGCCCAAATACTCCCCAAGGTCGATCACCTGATACTGGCCGGACTGCTCCAGTACAACAGTCGGAAAGCCCTGCCCAGCAACCCGGGACAACAATGCCCGGCTGGCCTTGAAGTGGGCCTGCGTTACATCGCCGCTCATCGCAGCGTAAGCGGCGCGGAATGCATCGACATCCAGGCCCATTTCGGTCGCCACTGCCAGCAATACGTCTTTATCGGCAATCCGCCGCCCTTCTGCGTAATGCGCCGTTTGCAGGCGCCCCAACAGCTCCAGGCCGCGCCCGGCCAATTGTTCGGCAACCAGCACGGCGGTGGTCGGCGGCGCCGAATCGAATACTGCCGTGGTGTCGCGCAGCAAGCCTTCGAAGTAACCCTCGCCAAAGGGTTGCCCGGTGCATTGGGCAATGCGCTGGTCATGGGGCATCACGTAATCGCGCAGTTGCGCCGACACAGCTCGGCGATGTGCGCCTGCCATCATCCCGCCACCGTGGGCCACGACCGGCAAAATATCGCGCGCGGCGTCGATCAGCGGCTTGGCGCCATAGCACCAGCCGCACAGGGGGTCGTAGATGTAATGCAGGACAGGTGTAGCGGTCATGTAGGGCTCCGGGTCATCACTAAAACAGAACGCCAGCCTAGTCTTGCAGGGCCAGGGGAAAAACATCGGTATGCCTTTTAGTGTGTTGCGCGAACCGGGCGAATCAGGTGCTGTAAGGGCTGCAGGGCAGAGAAACAAACAGAAACATATTTGCAGGGCGCGCTATTGGTAATTCTTAACATAGGGCAACAAGAACCATTACCATTCACGCCCTAAAAATATAACGACCCTCTCAACCGCCCGGACACCCCTCAACCATGCTCTCCCCCTGCCGTTTAACACCCTTGAATCTGGGGCTGTGTGCCTTGCTGTACGCCGGATTCAGTAACGCCACCACTGTGCTCCCGGAGCTGTCGATCAGCGCCAGCGAAGCTGAGGCCGATGACCCACGGGTCAAGGATGTCACCACCGCGACTCGCACCTCGACTCCGGCGCGTTATGTGCCGCAAGCCATCGACTCGGTAAAAACCAGCAACGTCCTCGATTACGGCATCAACAGCATCGGCGAAGCCTTGAGCGGGATTCCCAACATCAGCAGCACTGCCGACACCCGTTTTGACAGCCTGCGCATCCGCGGCTTTGACGCCAGCAACGACTTTTATCTGGACGGTATTCGCGACGACAGCCAATACGTACGCGACCTGCACAATATCGAGCGTATTGAAGTGCTCAAGGGCCCGGCGGCCGTGCTGTATGGCCGTGGCAGCCAGGGCGGGATCATCAACCGCGTCAGCAAGATGCCCCAGTCCGGCCGCCAGTCGAGCATTCAGGCCCAGGGCGGCAGCGAAGATTTGCGCAGCCCGTATGCCGACCTTAGCGCTGACCCGAGTGACACCGTGAGCCTGCGCCTGAACATGGGCAACGAAGACAAAAACAGCTTTCGCGATCACGTCAGCGGTAACCGTCAGCTGTTCGCGCCATCGATAAGCTGGCAAATTACCCCCGACCTGAACTGGCTGGTGCAATACGAATACAACCGCTACAACCGTACCCCGGATCGCGGCATTCCGAGCATCGACGGGCGCCCGGCGGATGTCAGCCGTGGCACCACCTACGGCGGGCAAAACGATTTTATCGACGATAAAGTCCAGAACCTGCGCTCGCGCCTCAGCTATGAACTGAGCGACAACTGGCAACTGCGCCATACCCTGGGCGTGTTCAAGCTCGACAGCCAGTTCGAAAACACCTACCTGACCGGCTACGACCCGAAAATCAACAAGGTGAACCGCCAGAGCTGGCAGCAGGACATGACCACCCGCAATATTTTCAACAACCTCGAAATCGAAGGCGGCTTTGACACCTTTGGCCTGGAGCACCGCCTGCTGACCGGGCTGGAACTCGGCAGCCAGCGCCGCGACCCCAAACTCTACAAAGCCGGGGGCGTACCGCCAGTAGATGTGTACAACCCCGATCGTAGCCTGCGCCCGACCGGGCCGATGGTAATTTCCAGCGACAACCACACCGAAGTCGAGAGCCAGGGCCTGTATGTCCAGGACCAGCTTCGCCTCAACGATCAATGGCAGGTACTGGCCGGCTTGCGTTACGACCGCTTTAACGTCGAGACCACCAACCATCTCAGGCCCTTGATCCCGACCGAAGAACGCCAAAGCCACAGCACCAGCCCGCGCCTTGGCGTGGTCTGGACGCCGCTGCAAAACCACTCGTTCTACGCCTCGTGGACCAAGACCTTCTCACCGGTGGGCGGCGGCCTGATCGGCATCACCCCCGGTGCTGCAGGCAACACCAACGACCTGAGTCCGGAGCTGACCAAGCAAAAGGAAATCGGCGTCAAAAGCGACTGGCTGGACGAGCGTCTGAGCACCACCCTGGCGGTGTATGAGCTGGAACTCTACAACCGCCGCACCAAGGACCCGGACGACCCGACCATCACCCTGCTCTCCGGCCTGCAACGCTCACGCGGCATCGAACTGACCGCCAGCGGCAAGCTGGGCGGCAACTGGTACATGCGCGGCGGCGTGGGTGTGCAGGATGCAACGGTGGTCAAGGACAACAACGGGCTTGAGGGCAAACGCATCAATGGCGTGGCCAAGCACAATGGCAGCCTGTTTATTACCTGGAAGCCGGAGATGGGCTGGTACGCCGAAACGGGCCTGACCCTGGTGGGCCAGCGTTATGCCGATAACCAGAACACCGTGGTATTGCCGGGCTACGGGCGCTGGGATGCGTTGGCGGGGTATCGCGAAAAAGACTGGGATGTGAGCGGTGCGCTGACCAATCTGACCGACCGTTATTACTATGCGTCGGCCACCAGTGCCGCGCAGATCATGCCGGGCGAGCCGCGCAGCCTGGTGATGACGGGGACGTACAAGTTCTGAATAAGTACTGACCCTGTGGGAGCGGGCTTGCTCACGATTGAATCACTGCGGTATGTCAGAGAGACCGCAGCGCATTTATCGCGGGCAAGCCCGCTCCCACATCCCTCAGATTTTGTACGGCGCAGGCTGTTGCTGAGTCAGGCAATGGATATTGCCGCCACCCAGCAACAACTCACGACCCGGCACCATCACCACTTCGTGCTGTGGAAAGATCTTTTGCAAGATGGCCTTGGCCTCTGCATCCATAGGGTCATTAAAGCTCGGTGCGATGATGCCACCGTTGACGATCAGAAAGTTCACATAGGAACCGGCCAGACGCTCAGTCGGATTACGGTCCTGGCTGCCAGCCACTTTATCAACACCGTCACACTCTTCCTGGGTCGCATACATCGGCCCCGGGATCGGCATTTTGTGCACCACAAACGGCCGCCCCTTGGCGTCAGTGCTGGTCGCCAACACATTCATCGCCGCATGGCAGCGCACGTAGTTAGGGTCACGCTCGTCGTCAGTCCAGGCCAGCAATACCTCACCCGGAGCAACGTAGCAGCAGAAGTTATCCACATGGCCGTCGGTTTCGTCGTTGAACAGGCCGTCCGGCAGCCAGATGATCTTGTCCACAGCCAGATGCGAGCGCAGCACGTCTTCGATTTCTTCGCGTGACAGATGCGGGTTGCGGTTGCGGTTCATCAGGCATTCGGCCGTGGTGATCAGCGTGCCTTCACCATCGACGTGGATTGAGCCGCCTTCAAGCACAAAACCTTCGGTGTAGTAACGCGGGCAACGTTCGATTTCCAGTACCTTGCTGCCCACTTGCTGGTCACGGTTCCACGGGAAGTACAAACCACCGTCGAAGCCGCCCCAAGCGTTGAAATCCCAGTTTACGCCGCGCACTTCGCCACTGCGGTTGATCACGAAGGTCGGACCGCTGTCGCGTACCCAGGCATCGTCGCTGGATATTTCGACCACACGAATATTCGGCACATCGAGCTGAGAGCGGGCGTTTTCGTACTGGGCTGCCGACACCCCGACGGTCACCGGTTCAAAACGCGCAATGGCCTTGGCCACAGCCGCGTGCGCCGCCTGTGCCGGCTTGCCGCCCAGGCGCCAGTTGTCCGGACGTTCAGGCCAGATCATCCACGTCTGGGTCTGCGCAGCCCATTCGGCAGGCATGTAAAAGCCGTCAGCGCGCGGCGAACTGTGCAAAGTGGTCATCTGGACTCCTGGAAAACGTCTTGGGTTTTGAGTGCGAAACAAACAGGACAGTGGACGCAGCTCAGCTTTGCGTCAACGGCGAGCACACTTATAGCCGATAAATATCGACAACAAAAACACTTTATAAGTTTCAACGCGTATTTAAACCGTGAATAAACAGATATTAATCTGCATTTTTATCCCTACCGCTATTTTCCCGACAGCTCCCACTTGCACCCCCCGCCGCATCCCCACAAGCTATACCTCATACGTTTAAGTGCCTTCAGGGAATAAGGAATCACCACATGCGCATTTTAGTCACCGGCGGCGCCGGTTTTATTGGTTCAGCGTTGATCCGTCATCTGATCAAAAATACCGGGCATGAAGTGCTCAACCTCGACAAGCTGACCTACGCCGGTAACCTGGAATCGCTGCAAAGCATTGCCACCGATACCCGCTACGAATTCGTGCAGGCCGATATCGTCGATCAGGCAGCGGTCAGCGCGATCATTGCGCGTTTCCAGCCGCAGGCGATCATGCACCTGGCGGCCGAGTCACACGTTGACCGCTCCATCGATGGCCCGTCGGACTTTATCCAGACCAATATCGTCGGTACCTACAGCCTGCTGGAAGCCACCCGCGCTTACTGGTTGACCTTGCCTGAGCCGGAAAAAAGCGCATTTCGCTTCCACCATATTTCCACCGACGAAGTGTATGGCGACCTGCACGGCGTCGACGATCTGTTCACCGAGACTACCCCCTACGCGCCAAGCTCGCCGTACTCGGCCAGCAAGGCGGCGTCCGACCATCTGGTCCGCGCCTGGAACCGTACCTACGGTTTGCCGGTGTTGCTGACCAACTGCTCGAACAACTACGGGCCGTTCCACTTCCCGGAAAAACTGATCCCGCTGGTGATCCTCAACGCCCTCGCCGGCAAGCCGCTGCCGGTGTATGGCAATGGCCTGCAAGTGCGTGACTGGCTGTTCGTCGAGGATCACGCCCGCGCCCTGCTGAAAGTCGTGACCGAAGGTGTCGTAGGCGAGACCTACAACATCGGCGGGCATAACGAGCAAAAGAACATCGACGTGGTGCGCAGCATCTGCGCCCTGCTCGAAGAACTGGCGCCCGAGCGTCCGGCGGGCGTCGCGCAGTTTGCCGACCTGATCACCTTCGTCCAGGACCGCCCGGGCCACGACCAGCGCTACGCGATCGACGCCGGCAAAATTGAACGCGAGCTGGGCTGGGTGCCCGAAGAAACTTTCGCAACCGGCCTGCGCAAAACCGTGCAGTGGTACCTGGACCATCTGGAGTGGTGCCAGCGCGTGCAAGACGGCAGCTATCAGGGCCAGCGCCTGGGCTTCACCGAGCCCAGGGACCTGATCGCGTGACTGACCTTAAAACCCCGTTGAACATCCTTATCAGCGGCAAAACCGGCCAGGTTGCCGTTGAGTTGCAAAAGCACCTTGCCGGTCTGGGCAACCTGATTGTGCTGGGCCGCGATGTACTCGATCTGAGCCAGCCCGAGCAAATCCGTGCCCAGGTGCGGGCGCACAAGCCGGACTTGATCATCATTGCCGCAGCTCACACTGCCGTGGATCAGGCTGAAAGCGAGCCGGAACTGGCCTTTGCCATCAACGCCACCGCACCGGGTGTGTTTGCTGAAGAAGCGGCGGCCCTGGGCATCCCCTTGATTCACTACTCCACCGACTACGTGTTTGATGGCAGCAAACCTGCGCCCTACACCGAAGACGACGCCACCAACCCGCTCGGCGTATACGGCAAAAGCAAGCTGGCGGGAGAACTGGCCATCGCGGCGAGCGGTGCCCGACACTTGATCCTGCGCACCAGTTGGGTGTACTCGACCCATGGTAAAAACTTCCTGCTGACCATGCAGCGCTTGCTGCAAGAACGCCCGGAATTACGCGTAGTGGCTGACCAGATCGGCGCACCGACTTGGGCCGGCACCATAGCCCGAAGCACGCGGGCATTGATCGAGCGCTGGCAAGCCGGTGAAACCGGGGCATGGGGCACCTACCACCTGACTGCTCAGGGTGAAACTTCGTGGTTTGGCTTTACCCAGGCCATCGCCGCGCACCTGAGCGCCCAGGGCAAGGCCTGCGCGACGCTGGAACCCATTCCTGCCAGCGCCTACCCGACACCCGCAGCACGGCCGCAAAACTCGCGCCTGGATTGCAGCAAGCTGGCCCGAGAATGGCAAGTCACCCAACCCGAATGGACCGCCGCGCTGAGCGATTGCGTGGCCGAGCAACCACGCTAACGCCAATCCCCTTGTGGGAGCGGGCTTGCTCGCGATGACATCACTGCGGTCTGCCTGACAAACCGCGCCGTTTGCATCGCGAGCAAGCCCGCTCCCACAGGGTTCGTTGGGTATACTGCAACGTATTCTTGCAGCGCAGCTCAACGATGATCACCTCTTCCTCAGTTCCTCGCAGACCCCGCTGGCGTAGCCTGGCCTTATTGGCGCTGTGCCTGGCGCCTTTGCTGTGGCCGCTGCAACACCTGGCCGAGCGCTATTACCGCAGCGAACTGGCCGGGCAAAACCGCCAGACGCTCGACCTGTACGTGGCCAACCTGCTGGGCACGCTGCATCGCTATGAGGTGCTGCCGCAGATTCTGGGCCAGTTGCCTGACCTGCGCGAGCTGCTGGCTGACCCGGAAAGCCCGCAAGCCCTGAGTAAAGCCAATCAGTTGCTCAGTGAAATCACCAGCCAGACCGGCGCTGAAGTCATGTACCTGGTGGATGCTCATGGTGACACTATTGCGACGTCGAACTGGAATAAAAGCGATAGTTTTATCGGACGTAACTTTGCCTTCCGCCCCTATTTCAGCGAAGCAATGCAAGGCAAGCTCGGGCGCTTCTTCGGCCAGGGCACGACCTCCGGAAAACGCGGCTACTACTTCGCAGCACCGGTTGAGGTAGACAACCAAAAGCTTGGCGTACTGGTGGTCAAGGTCGACCTCGACCACACCGAGCGACTCTGGGGCAAAACACCGGAACAACTGTTGCTGACCGACAGCAATGGGGTGGTCATTCTCACTTCGCGCCCTGAATGGCGCTTCAGGTCCACCCGTGATCTGTCTGAGGAAGAACGTCAGGCCATTTTCGCCATTCTCCCCTACCCCACCAGCGACCCCAAGCCCCTGGCGCTCGACCCCAGTGCCTGGCTGGTACAGACGCAGACCATCGACGAAACCGGCTGGCAGGCGAACATTCTTGCCCCTCGCACATTGATCGACCGCTCGGTGCGCACCGTGCTGGCCATCGGCGGCGCCACCTTGCTGGTGGTCATGCTGTTGATCGGTTTAATGATGCAGCGTCGGCGTCATTACCTGGATCGCATTGCATTTGAAGCCAAGGCCCGCCGCGAGCTGGAAATGCGTGTGGCAGAGCGCACCAGCGACCTTGAAGGGCTAAACCGGCGTCTGCGTGAAGAGGTACTGGAGCGCGAACATGCGCAACAGGAACTGGTGCGCGCCCAGGACGATCTGGTGCAGGCAGGCAAGCTGTCGGCGCTGGGCACCATGTCGGCCAGCATCAGCCACGAACTCAACCAGCCGCTGGCGGCTATCCGCAGTTATGCCGAAAACGCCGAAGTGTTGCTCGACCACCAACGTATCGACGATGCCCGCGGCAACCTCAAGCTGATCAACGAACTGACCGGGCGCATGTCCTCCATCATTGCCCACCTGCGCGCCTTCGCCCGCCGCGATCGCCACGCACCGGAAAGCGTCGCCCTGCAACCGGCGCTGGACGATGCCCTGGCGTTGCTGGCCAAGCGTCGACGCAGCATGGAAGTCGAACTGATCCGTGACTTGCCCGCCGCCACGCTCTGGGTTGAAGCCGGTGAAACGCGCCTGCGTCAGGTACTGGGTAACCTGCTGGCCAACGCCCTCGATGCCTTGACCGAAAAAGGCCCGCCCCGGCGCTTGTGGCTAAGTGCCCAATCCACGCCGGAAGGCGTCACTGTGTACATTCGCGACAACGGCCCGGGTTTTTGCATGGAAGCGCTGGGCCGCGCCGGTGAGCCTTTCTATACCACCAAGACCCGTACTCAGGGGCTGGGCCTGGGGCTGGCCATTTGCGACACACTGATCCGCGCCTTTGGTGGCGAATTGTTGTTCGCCAACCACAAAGAAGGCGGCGCCTTAATTACCTTACGCCTGCGCGCAGGTGCGCCAGGTGTGAGCTTGCAAGCTTCAGAGGACTCCAGGTCATGAGCCAGCCCATCGATCCGCACGTTCAGGTCATCCTGATCGATGATGACCCGCATCTGCGCCAGGCTTTGTATCAGACCCTGGACCTGGCCGGGCTCAAGGTGCTGCCACTGGCCGAAGCCAACGGCCTGGCCGAGCGTATCGGCCGGGACTGGCCGGGTGTGGTAGTCAGCGATATCCGCATGCCGGGCATGGACGGTCTTGAGCTGCTGGCGCAACTGCATGGCCAGGACCCGGAACTGCCGGTGCTGCTGATTACCGGTCACGGCGATGTGCCGCTGGCGGTGCAGGCCATGCGTGCAGGTGCCTATGACTTTCTCGAAAAGCCCTTTGCCAGTGACGCCCTGCTCGACAGCGTGCGTCGTGCTCTGGCCTTGCGCGCTCTGGTTATGGACAACCGCAGCCTGCGCCTGGCTCTGAGCGATCGCCAGTTGCTGAGCTCGCGGCTGGTGGGGGTATCACCGGCCATGTTGCGCTTGCGCGAGCAAATCGGCGCTCTGGCCGCCACCAAGGCCGATGTGCTGATCCTCGGCGAGACCGGCTCGGGCAAAGAAGTGGTTGCACGGGCGCTGCATGATTTATCGGCGCGGCGTAACGGCCCGTTTGTGGCGATCAATGCCGGGGCCCTGGCTGAATCCGTGGTTGAAAGCGAACTGTTCGGGCATGAGCCGGGGGCCTTTACCGGCGCGCAGAAGCGGCGCATTGGCAAGTTCGAGTTCGCCAATGGCGGCACCCTGTTCCTCGACGAAATCGAGAGCATGAGCCTGGACGTGCAGGTCAAATTGCTGCGTTTACTGCAAGAGCGCGTGGTCGAGCGCCTGGGTGGCAACCAGCTGATCCCGCTGGATATCCGGGTGATCGCCGCCACCAAGGAAGACCTGCGCCAGGCCGCCGATCAGGGCCGCTTCCGCGCCGACCTGTATTACCGGCTCAACGTAGCGCCCTTGCGCATCGCCCCCCTGCGTGAGCGGGGTGAAGATGTGCTGATGTTGTTCGATTATTTTGCCGGCGAAGCCAGTGTGCGCCATGACCTGACGCCCAACGTGCTGCAACCGCCGCAGCGGGCTTTATTGTTGCGCCACACCTGGCCTGGCAACGTGCGCGAGCTGCAAAACGTCGCCGAGCGCTTTGCCCTGGGCCTTGAATTGGCTCTGGATAACTCCGCTGAAGGCCAGCCAGCAGCGGGCAATGAAGTAGCTGGCGGCTTGAGCGAGCAGGTCGAGCACTTCGAGAAAAGCCTGATCGCCGCCGAGCTTGAACGCACCCACAGCTCCATGCGCAGCCTGGCCGAGGCACTGGGTGTGCCGCGCAAGACCCTGCACGACAAGCTGCGCAAGCACGGGCTGAACTTCGACAGCGCCAGCCATCCACATCCAGATGAACTTGATTAAAGAGGCCGCAGCATGAACCGCGACAGTCGTTATCTGGAGTCAGTTCTTCATCACGACATCCCGCTGACCCGGGAAATGGGTCTCAAGGTACTGGGCTGGCAAGACCGGCAGTTGCGTCTGCAGTTGCCGCTTGAAGCCAATATCAATCACAAGAGCACCATGTTCGGCGGCAGCCTGTACTGCGGCGCAGTGCTGGCGGGCTGGGGCTGGCTGCATTTGAGCCTGCGCGAAGCGGGAATCGAAGACGGGCATATCGTGATTCAGGAAGGTCATATCAGCTACCCGCTGCCCGTGACCGAGGACGCCATTGCGGTATGTGATGCGCCAGATGATGCGCAATGGAACAGGTTTTTGGCCATGTACAAACGCTACGGCCGCGCGCGGCTGACCCTGGAAACGCGGGTAGTCAATGTTCAGGGCGGGGAAGATGCGGTGAGGTTTAGCGGGCAGTACGTGTTGCACCGCTAACTCGATTTTTGTGGGAACGGGCTTGCTCGCGATGGCCGCAGCGCGGTCTGGCTGAAAGACCGCAGCGCTTGCATCGCGAGCAAGCCCGCTCCCACAGGGTTGGATTAGCGTTGCGCCAGATCCAGCAATTTTTCGCGCCAAGGCGCCTGCGCCGGCAACGCCAGAAACGACTGATTGAGCAGCGACTCACGGGCCGGATAACTGAACGGTTCACCATCCAGTTGCAGCACCACACCACCAGCCCCTTCCAGCACACCCTGAGCCGCCGCCGTGTCCCACTGCGAAGTCGGCGCCAGGCGCGGATAACAATCAGCCGCTCCTTCAGCCAGCAAACAGAACTTCAAGGAACTGCCCACGCTGACCAACTTCAATTCGCCCAGATGCTCACTCAGCCCGGCCAGCAAGTGCTCCTGCTCAGGACTGGAATGGCGGCGGCTGGCGACTACGGTCAACGCCTCACCCGCAGGCGGTGTGTTTCGCACGCTGATGGGCACAGGTTCATCACCCTCCGCCCGCCAGGCCCCCAGGCCCGTGCCGCCGTAGTAGCAACGACCGCTGGTGGGCATGGATACCACGCCAAACACCACACGACCCTGCTCGATCAACGCAATGTTGACGGTGAACTCTTCACTGCCGCAAATGAATTCCTTGGTGCCATCCAGCGGGTCAACCAACCACCAGCGCGTCCAACCCGCGCGCACGTCTTGCGCGATATTGGCGTCTTCCTCCGACAGTACCGGAATACTCGGGGCCAGCGCGGTGAGGCCATCGAGCAGGATGTGATGGGCGGCCAGATCAGCGGCCGTGACTGGCGAATCATCGGCCTTGGCACTGACTTCAACGCCCGCTCGCCAGAACGGCAAAATCGCGTCGCCAGCGGCATGGGCCAGTTTGATCACGCCTTCAAGCAAAGGATGGGGCAAGACACTCACGGCTGGAATGCTCCACGCTGGGTCAGCAGATCGCGGGCCAGATACAGCGCGGCCAGGGCACGACCTTCGCTGAATTGCGGGTTAAGCACCAGGCTCGACAGCTCACGCAGGTTGACCCGATCAACGCGCATCGGCTCAGGTTCGTCGCCTTCCAGATGCTCTTCGTAAAGATCGGTAGCCAGGACCACCTGAATTTTTTGACTCATATAGCCGGGGGACAGGGACAGCTCGGTCAAATGCTCGAGCTGGCGAGCACCGAAACCGGCCTCCTCCTTGAGCTCTCGTTCAGCCGCAGCCAACACATCTTCGCCCGGCTCGATCAGGCCCTTGGGCAGCGAAACTTCGTATTCATCAGTGCCGCCGCAATATTCTTCAACCAGAATCGCGTGCTCAGCATCGATCATGGCCACAATCATCACTGCGCCATAACCGTTGCCGCGCCCCACCAACCGTTCGTAAGTGCGCTCTACTCCATTGGAGAAGCGCAGTTGCACTTCTTCAACCCGAAACAATCGGCTACTGGCAACAATTTCACGGGCAAGTACGGTGGGTTTTTGGCGCATAGCGGCTCCTCAATATGAACGGGGTACTATACCCCGGCTTTTCCGATTGTCTGTGTCGGAAATTTTTACCTGTGGGAGAAGTTTTGCATGACCGTTTTACCTTGGCGCGACATTGATACCGTGCTGCTCGACATGGACGGCACGCTGCTCGACCTGCACTACGACAACCATTTCTGGCTGGAGCACCTGCCCCAACGCTATGCCGAGCTGCATGGCATCAGCCGGGCGATGGCGGATCTGGAACTGACGCCGCTATTTGAAGGCAACGCGGGCCAGTTGAAATGGTACTGCCTGGATTTCTGGAGCCGCGAGCTGAAGATCCCGGTGCGCGAACTCAAACTCGAAACCGCTCATCTGATTGCCTTGCGCCCCGATGCCGATACTTTTCTGGCTGCCATCAACAAAGCTGGCAAGCGAGTGGTCATGATCACCAACGCGCACCGTGATTCGCTGTCGTTGAAAATGGAGCGCATTGAGCTGGCCCCGTATTTCGAGCGACTTATCAGTTCCCACGACTACGGTTATCCCAAGGAAAGCCCGGCGTTCTGGGATGCCCTGCAAGCAGATATCGGTTTTGACCCAGCCCGCAGCCTGTTTATCGACGATACCCTGCCAATTTTGCGCAGTGCCCGTGATTTTGGGGTGGCTCACTTGCTGGCAGTGAAACAGCCCGACAGCCAAAAAGGCCCGAAAGACACTGCAGAATTTGCTGCGCTGGGGGACTATCGCGAGTTGCTGGAAGGGCTGTGAATCTCTGAACCCGTGGGAGCGAGCCTGCTCGCGAAGTGCATTCGCGAGCAGGCTCGCTCCCACAGGGTAAAACGGTTTACTCAGGAATACGCAGCGTCTGGCCCGGATAGATTTTGTTCGGGTCCTTGAGCAGCGGTTTGTTGGCTTCGAAAATCTTGTTGTACAGATTGGCGTTGCCGTACACCTGCAGCGAAATTGCGCTCAGGGTGTCGCCCTTTTTCACCACGACAAAACGCGAAGCCACAACAGCCGGGCCGGTCACGGTGATCTTGTCTTCAACACTGGCCACGCCTGCGATATTACCCGCCGCCAGGATAATTTTTTCTTTCTCTTCCTGGGTGGCCACTTCACCGCTGACTGTCACTTTGTCGCCTTCCACGGTAGCGGTGATGTTCGGATTGCCCAAGCCCACTTCCTGTACGTGCTTCTTGAGCTCCTCGCCCGCATTGGCGTTGCCCGGTGTCAGCAGGTCGATCAATTTTTCGCCGGCTTCTTTCACAAAGCTGAAAATACTCATACATCACGCTCCTAGGTTGGAAGATCCAGACTCAAGAGCGTAGACCATCTACGCCATGTGCAAGCGCGCTAGAATCGCCCGCTGAATTGCACCCGGAGCGACGATGGACATCAAACAGCTGAAATTCCTCATTGCCCTCGACGAAACCCGACATTTCGGTCAGGCCGCCGCGCGTTGCCATATCACGCAGCCCACCCTGTCCATGCGTTTGCGCAGCCTTGAACAGGAACTGGACTTGCAACTGGTCAATCGCGGACAGCGCTTCGAAAGCTTTACCGCACCTGGCGAGCGGGTGCTGGCCTGGGCCCGTACCGTGTTGGCCGCCTACGACGGTTTGCAGGCCGAAGCCGCTGCCTGTCGCGGTAACCTGATCGGTACTCTGCGCCTGGGAGTGGTGCCGCTGTCGAGTTTTGACCCCCTGCCGCTGTTGCAGCGTCTGCATCAGGAACATCCCGATCTGCGCTTCGAATTGTCAGCACTGAGCTCGGAACAAATCCTTGAGCAACTGGCCAGCAACCGGCTGGACGTGGGTGTCTCCTATCTTGAACGCCTTGACCAGGAACGTTTTGACTCCCTGGCCCTGGGCGAAACCTGCATGGGCCTGCTATACGACCAGCGGTATTTCAACTTCGGTGACCAGCCGCTTAGCTGGGAGGCGCTGACCAGCTTGCCGCTGGGCCTGCTCAGCAGCGGCATGCACTTTCGCCAGTCCATCGACCACAACTTCCACAGCCGGGGCCTTACGCCACAACCCCTGTTGCAAACCGATGCCGTTCATCAACTGTTACAAGCTGTCCACGGCGGGCTTTGTTGCGCGGTGATGCCCCTTGAGGGTGGGCTGGAAGCCCTGACCGACCACCTGCGCCTGCACCCCATAGAAGATGCACGCACCTTGGCCCGCCTGGGTTTGATCATGCGTCGTGAGGCACCGCGCTCAGCGCTGGCCGAAGCCTGTTTCGCGCTTTATCAGAAATCACCAAGCTCTTCTTGATCGACGCCATCTATCAATAGATCAGCACTAGCGATTAGACGCGACACTGTGTCGCGCCTAGGCTTAGAGCTCAATTGATTGTCGGTACTGCCTTATGAACGCCAAGCGCCCTCTGTGCGCGGCGCCTGCTTCTGTCACGCCCGCGCCTGCTGCCAGCCAGAGCTATGACTACGTCAACCTGGACCACAGTGGTGGTGCGCAAACTGCACTGGCCGAAGAGGTCGCCCTGGCGATTGCCTATAACGGCATCAGTCAGGCCGTGATGCTGGTCACACCCACTGACCTTGAGGACTTTATCGTCGGCTTCAGCCTGGGCAGCGGCATCATTCAAGACGCCAGCGAAATCTACGACCTCAAACTGACCGGTGCAGGGTCTGCCCAATACGCTCAGGTCGAAATCGCCAGCCGGGCGTTCTGGAACCTCAAGCAGCAACGCCGCCAACTGGCCGGCACCAGTGGGTGCGGACTGTGTGGGGTGGAAGCGGTGGAACAGGCCTTGCCCGATCTCCAGGTATTGCCCGGCGC
This sequence comes from Pseudomonas sp. FSL R10-2964, assembly GCF_009600035.1. Lineage (NCBI taxonomy): Bacteria > Pseudomonadati > Pseudomonadota > Gammaproteobacteria > Pseudomonadales > Pseudomonadaceae > Pseudomonas > Pseudomonas sp. FSL R10-2964. The sequence goes on from NZ_WIWH01000002.1 coordinate 97,152, forward strand.
GCCTTTGCCACCGGCGCAGTGGCTGGAAGGCCTGCGCCAGCGCATCAGCGACTTTCAACCCTTGGGCCAGCACTGCGGCGCCGTACACGCTGCAGTCTATATGGACGGCCAGGGCCAACTGCTGCTGGGTCGTGAAGACATAGGCCGGCACAACGCCCTCGATAAATTGATCGGTGCTCTGGTACGCCAGCAAATCGATCTGACGGGTGGCACAGCAATCGTCACCAGCCGTTGCAGCCTGGAACTGATTCAAAAAGTGCTGCGCGCCGGCATCCAGACCCTGATCAGCCTGTCCTCGCCCACGGGCCTGGCGCTGCAATGGGCGCGGCGGCACAACCTCAACCTTATTCATCTGCCACAAAAAAGCGCGCCCAGGGTCTACAGCCCCGCGCAGGAGAAACAACCGTGAGCACACACCATCAAGCCGACAAAACCCCGACTCCCCGCTACAAGCCCTACAAAGGCCCGGCCGGTGGCTGGGGCGCGCTGATCAGTGTGGCGCAAGCCTGGTTGACCAGCGACAACGCACTGAAAAACCTGCGCATGATGCTCAAAACCAACCAGAACGGCGGCTTCGACTGCCCGGGCTGCGCCTGGGGTGATTCGCCGGAAAGCGGCCTGGTCAAGTTTTGCGAGAACGGCGCCAAGGCAGTGAACTGGGAAGCTACCAAGCGCCGGGTCGATGCGGCGTTTTTCGCCAAGCACAGCGTCAGCGCGCTGCTGGAGCAAAGTGATTACTGGCTCGAATATCAGGGCCGCCTGACCGAGCCCATGAGCTATGACCCGGAAACCGACCGCTACGTCCCCATCAGCTGGGATGCCGCCTTCGCCTTGATCGCCAGGCACTTGCTCAACCTGGCCAGCCCCAACGAAGCCGAGTTCTACACCTCAGGCCGGGCCAGCAACGAAGCGGCGTATTTGTACCAACTGTTTGTGCGCGCGTTTGGCACCAACAACTTCCCGGATTGCTCGAACATGTGCCACGAGGCCAGCGGCGTGGCCCTGGCGCAAAGCATCGGCGTGGGTAAAGGCACCGTGACCTTTGATGATTTCGAGCACGCGGATGCGATTTTCGTATTGGGGCAAAACCCCGGCACCAACCACCCGCGCATGCTCGAACCACTGCGCGAGGCGGTCAAGCGCGGCGCCCAGGTAGTGTGCGTCAACCCGCTCAAGGAGCGCGGGCTGGAACGTTTCCAGCACCCGCAGCATCCGTTGGAAATGCTCACCAACGGCGACCGTCCGACCAACACGGCCTACCTGCGCCCGGCACTGGGCGGCGACATGGCGCTGTTGCGCGGCATGGCCAAGTTCCTCCTGCAGTGGGAGCGCGATGCCCAGGCCGCAGGCGAACCGGCCGTGTTCGATCATGCATTTTTGAATGAGCACACTGCGGGCATTCTCGATTACATCTCCAGCCTCGACGACACCTCGTGGGACCATATCGTGGAGCAATCGGGCCTGACCCTTGTTGATATCGAACGCGCCGCACGCATGTACCTCAAGGGCAAGAACGTAATCATGTGCTGGGCGATGGGCATCACCCAGCATCGTCATTCGGTGCAGACCATCCAGGAAATCGCCAACCTGATGCTGTTGCGCGGCAATATAGGCCGCCCCGGCGCCGGCCTGTGCCCGGTACGCGGCCACAGCAACGTACAGGGCGACCGCACGATGGGCATCAACGAACGTCCGCCGGTGGCCTTCCTCGATTCGTTGGAGCGTCGCTTCCAGTTCAAGGTGCCCCGTGAAAACGGCCACAACGTGGTTGAAGCCATCCACGCCATGCTTGAAGGCCGAGCCAAGGTGTTTATCGGCCTGGGCGGCAACTTCGCCCAGGCCACTCCAGACAGCCCGCGCACTGCACAGGCCCTGCGCAATTGCGCCCTGACTGTACAGATCAGCACCAAGCTCAACCGCAGCCACCTGATGCACGGCAAACAAGCGCTGATCCTGCCATGCCTGGGCCGTACCGATATCGACATTCAGGCAGAAGGCCCGCAAGCGGTGACCGTGGAAGACTCGTTCAGCATGGTCCACGCCTCCAATGGCCAGTTGCAGCCACTGTCCAGGCAGATGCGCTCGGAGCCCGCAATCATTGCCGGCATTGCTGCGGCCACACTGGGCACCCACCCGATTGACTGGAACTGGGTCGTCGCTGACTACCGACGCATTCGCGACTTGATTGCCGACACCATTCCCGATTTCAAGGACTTCAACACGCGCATCGAACACCCGGGCGGCTTCTATTTGGGCAACTCGGCCGGTGCGCGACAGTGGAACACGCCGTCCGGGCGCGCCAACTTCCGCCCCAACGCACTGCCTCAAGACCTGGTAGATGCCCGCACCCGCGCTACAGGCCGGCTGCCCGACCTGATCTTGCAGTCCATGCGCTCTCACGATCAGTACAACACCACTATCTATGGCCTCGATGACCGCTATCGCGGGGTCAAGGGCCAGCGTGATGTGCTGTTCGTCAACGAAGCCGACATCATCCGCCTGGGCTTCAAGCCGGGGCAGAAGGTCGATATCGTTTCGATCTGGGATGACCGGCACGAGCGCAGGGTGAAAAATTTCACCCTGCTGGCGTTTGATATTCCTGCCGGGCAAGCTGCGGCGTACTACCCGGAGGTTAACCCGCTGGTGCCTCTGGAAAGCACGGGCGATGGCAGCCATACGCCTACGTCCAAGTTCGTGGCGATTTGCCTGGAGGCAGCCAGCCCGTCAACGCTGATCATGCCTAAGGCCAGCTGAGCACTTTTTGTTCGTTTGTGGTGGGAGCGGGCTTGCCCGCGATGGCATCTCCGCGGTTTGACCGTCATCCCGCGGTGCCTGAATCGCGGGCAAGCCCGCTCCCACATTCAAGCAGCGCGCCTCTGAACTGCGGCCACAAAAAAGGCCGTTATCCTACGAAAACGACCTAACCGAACTAGCTAACAGACCCTCGAAAACAGATTAAGTTCCCTAGCAAAAACAACAACTTATAGAATTGTGTACAACTCGTGCTACTCGTCGGATTTCGATTGTCACCAACCGCTTGCAGCCTCAGGATCGCGCCGTCATCTCTTTGAGGCTCATCCATGAAGCTCACCTCGATTCTCTTGTTGTCCCTTGGCCTGGTCAGTGGCGTAGCCTCGGCCGGTGGCACCACCGAAGCCGGTGTAGGCGGCGCATTAGGCGGGGTTCTTGGCGCCGTTGTTGGCCAACAGCTCGGCGGCTCGACCGGTTCTGCGATTGGTGCAGGTGTGGGTGGTGCGGCAGGTAGTGCCGTAGGTGCCGACAAACGCAGCCGTGGTGAAGCCGCCATTGGCGGCGCACTGGGTGCGGCAGGCGGTAACGTGCTGGGCCGCAGTGTCGGCGGCAGCACAGGCGCACTGGTAGGCTCGGCCGCTGGCGGTGGTGCCGGTGGCGCGCTGGGCAACTATATGGGCAATAAAAGCGACAGCGACGATCGCCGCTATCGTGACCGCGATAACCGTCGCTACTACCGCGACGACCATCGCGGCCGTGGCCACGCGTATGGCCATCGCAAAAACAAGCATCGTCACGACTGATGCGTACAACGGGAGCCGAAAGGCTCCCGTTTTTTTTACCTGCGCCTGCTCCGGGCAAATTGTTTCAATGCATTACGCCCGCCTGTTTTGCCCCTGATCATGCAATCTGCATGCACCGAAAAAACCAACCATTTGCAAGCCATTGAAAGATATGGAATTACCTGCAACACAGGGTTGGCACATCCCCTGCAATTACCTGAATGAACGCTGCACTTCCTACCATTCAGGAGCACAACAACAATGATCGGGACAACTGAACACTATCCCGCAGCCCTGCAAGATTCCTCCGGTCAATCCGGTGTTTCCTGGGCCGCCATCTTTGCCGGCGCCGCCACTGCTGCCGTCCTCTCTCTGCTGCTGCTGATGCTGGGGGCGGGGCTTGGGTTTTCTGCGGTTTCTCCGTGGGCCAATGAAGGGGTGGGCGCCAAAGGCCTGGGTATTACCGCCATCGTCTGGCTGGCCGTTACCCAGATCATTGCTTCCGGCATGGGCGGTTATCTGGCCGGTCGTTTGCGGGTCAAATGGACCAACCTGCATGGCGATGAAGCCTACTTTCGCGACACCGCCCATGGTTTTCTGGCATGGGCCGTGGCCACGCTGGTAACCGCTACCCTGGTTGCAGGCTCGGTCAGCAGCGTGATCGGCAGCGGCGTTCAAGCCGGGGCCAGCGTAGCTTCAGGCGCCGCAACGGCGATCAGCAGTGCAGCCGGCAGTGCCGCAGCCAACAATGGCGACAAAGGTTCGGACTATTTTATCGACAGCCTGTTTCGCGATGACCGCGGCACCGCTGTCAGCGAAGACGCAGCCCATGGCACCGTGGCCCGCATCTTCGCCCACAGCCTGGCCAATGACGGCCAATTGAGCAGTGAAGACCGTACCTACCTGGCCCAAATCATCGCCCAGCGCACCAACCTCAGCCAACCTGAAGCCGAGCAACGGGTCGACCAGGTCTACGCCAAGGCCCATCAGACTGTTGAAGAAGCCAAGGTAAAAGCCAAGGAAGCCGCTGATACCGCTGCCAAGGTCGCCGCCTGGTCCACCTTGTGGATGTTTATCACACTGCTGATCGGCGCTTTCTTTGCCAGCCTGTGCGCCACCTTTGGCGGCCGTCGCCGGGATGCCGTGACGTATCTGACCCCCACCACCACAACCCCGCTGGTTTAACCCGGGCTATTCGTTGACTGGAGAATAAAATGCGCTCACTTCTGCTGTTTTTCCTCGGTATTCCAATTCCGATCATTATTCTGATTGCGTTGTTTGTTCACTGATAACAGTGCGCAAACCCAGCCGACGGCCTTCCTTGAGAAGGCCGTTTTGTTTTCCGGGATTCAGACCGGCAGGCAGGTGGTGGACTTGATCTCGGACAACGCCACAATCGAATTCACCTCTTGAATGCCCGGCACCATCGACAGTTTCTCAAAGAAAAACCGCTCGTAGGCTTCGATATCAGCCGTCACGATACGCAGCAGAAAATCTACCGCTCCCATCAGCACATAGCATTCCAGCACTTCGGGGAAACCGCGGATCGCGTCAGTAAACTCGGTGAAGTTTGAGCGACCGTGTGCATTGAGTTTGATCTCGGCAAAAATTTGCGTATTGAGGCCGATTTTCTTGCGATCGAGCAAGGTGACCTGGCCACGAATGATGCCCTCGTCCTTCATCTTCTGGATCCGCCGCCAGCAGGGCGATTGCGAAAGCCCCACCTTCTCCGCGATCTGCGCGCTGGACAGCGAAGCGTCCTCTTGCAGCAGCGCCAATATGCGTCGGTCGTAAGCATCCAGCTCGCTTTGCATAAAAATACCCATTAATGAATAAGCTGAGACTTGTTCGAGTCTATTTATCGTCAATTCAAAACATCTTAGATAAAAAAATTCTCCCGCGACGTGTAAATATTTCTCCAGTCTGAACAGGAGCCATTGCATGCCGCATCTTGAAGTCATTACCCACGCCCCTCGCCCCGACGTATGGGCCAGCAATGCAGCCCCTTGCCAGGTGCTTTTCCGTATCCAGGCCGAAGCCGATGCCGACGTGCTGTGCCGGGTGCTCAATCTGTTTGCCCTGCAGCAACTGATCCCGCAGCAAGTGGATGTGGTACGTGACGGGGACACCTTGAGCATTGACATCCGCAGTCACGAACAGAGCTGGCACCGTGCCCGGATCATCGGCGAAAAACTGCGCAGCCTGATCAGCGTCTTCGACATGCAGCTGCAACCCGTGCAGGCCGCCAAGGACCCGGCAATGCAAGCTTGCGGGTAATAGTTCGCAACCATTGGTGGCAGGCGGGCCAACACGGCGCAACTAGGCTTTATCAGGTACATGGCCAGACAAGGACCTGTCTGCGCCGATGCCTCAAGGAGCCGTTATGCGCATCACCCCGTCCCATGACCGGTGGCTGAACCTCAACAATCTGTTATCCGCGCTGTTGGCGCAAAACCGTATCCAGCAAAGCTGCGCCACGCAGGCAATGGTACGCAGTCGCGAAGCGTCCAGTGCCACCCTCCACCCCCTGGTATTTCTTGCGCAGCAACAATTCTGCGATCCCGATCGGGGAGGCAGGATTCTCGATCTTGAAACCCTCACTGCCTGGCTCGCCAACCATGCAGGGCAACCCTACCTGCGCCTTGATCCGCTCAAGGTCGATGTCGCCACCGTGACCGGAGCAATGTCCTTTGCCTTCGCCCAGCGGCATGGAATCATCGCGGTGGCGGCCGATGCCTCAGCCATCACAGTTGCCAACACCCAGCCCTGGGTCAGCAGTTGGGAGGCCGATTTGCGCCAGTCGCTCAAGCGCCCTATCAGACGTGTCATTGCCAACCCCCTGGAAATCCAGCGCCTCAACGTAGAGTTTTTCCAGCTGGCCAAATCGGTCACTGGGGCTGTACTCAACGATCAGAAGACCAGCCCGCCGGCCAATTTCGAACAACTGCTGACCTTGGGCGCAGGCGAGCGGGAACCGGATGCCAACGATGCTCACATCGTCAATATCGTCGACTGGCTGTTTCAGTACGCCTTTGAACAACGCGCCAGCGATGTCCACCTGGAGCCCCGCCGTGAGCAGGGTTGCGTGCGCTTTCGGATCGACGGCGTGCTGCATGATGTTTACCACTTCCCGCCACAGGTAACGATGGCCGTTGTCAGTCGCCTCAAGAGCCTGGGCCGGATGAATGTTGCCGAAAAACGCAAACCCCAGGACGGCCGGATAAAAACCCGCCTGCCCCAGGGCGCTGAAGTGGAACTGAGGCTCGCCACCCTGCCCACCGCCTTTGGCGAAAAAATGGTGATGCGTATTTTTGACCCGCAGGTCCTGCTCAAAGATTTCGACCAGTTGGGCCTCTCCCCGAACGACTTGCAACGCTGGCAGCACATGACCACCCGGCCCAACGGCATTATTTTGATTACCGGCCCCACCGGCTCGGGCAAAACCAGCACCCTGTATGCAACGCTCAAGCAACTGGCCACCCCCAAAATCAACCTGTGCACCCTCGAAGACCCCATCGAAATGATCGAGCCGGCGTTCAATCAAATGCAGGTTCAGACCAACATTGACCTGACCTTCGCCAACGGTGTGCGGGCGCTGCTGCGCCAGGACCCGGATATCATCATGCTCGGTGAGATACGTGATCTGGAAACCGCCGAAGTGGCTGTTCAGGCTGCACTCACCGGGCATCTGGTGCTCTCGACCCTGCATACCAACGACGCTCCCGGCGCCATCAGCCGCCTGCAAGAACTCGGGGTTGCCCCCTATCTGATAAAGGCCACATTGCTGGGTGTCATGGCCCAGCGACTGGTCAGAACCTTGTGCCCGGAGTGCAAGACCGAACATCCGCCGGCTCCCGACGAATGGCAGGATTTTGCCCCGGCCTGGGCCGGGGCAGCACCGGACACAATCTGCCGGGCCGTTGGTTGTGCGCAGTGCCGCGAAACCGGTTACACCGGGAGGGTCGGTGTTTACGAAGTCATGGTCATAAGCGAAAAACTCAGGGGGCTGATTGGCCGCGAAGCCGACCTCAACGCCATTCGTCGCCAGGCGGGTGCACAAGGAATGCTCAGCCTCAGGCTTGCCGCGGCCCTAAAAGTTGCAGACGGGGTGACCTCACTGCAAGAAGCACTGCGAGTCACCCCGCATGCTTGAGTTGTTTTGACTAAAATCCAGGGAGTTGGACAATTTTCTAGATCGCTACGCTTCACGCTCGTTTGTTTCTTACACCTCAAAAACAAGGAATGGTTATGCAAGTGGGTACTGTGATCCTGTTATTTGTCGCCCTGGCCATTGCCGTGCTCTTTATGGGCTTCAAGGTGGTGCCGCAAGGTTATCAATGGACGGTGGAACGCTTCGGGCGATACACCAATACCCTCAAGCCGGGCCTGAACATCATCATCCCTGTGATGGATCGTATCGGACGCAAGATCAACGTCATGGAAAGCGTGCTGGATATCCCCCCACAAGAAGTGATTACCGCCGATAACGCCACGGTACAAATCGATGCCGTGTGTTTCTTCCAGGTGGTCAACACGGCGCAAGCCGCCTATGAGGTCAACAACCTCGAGCATGCCATTCGCAACCTGCTGCAAACCAACATCCGCACCGTGCTGGGTTCCATGGAGCTGGATGCCATGCTCAGCCAGCGTGACGGCATCAACGAAAAACTGTTGCGCACCGTTGATGAAGCAACGGCACCGTGGGGCATCAAAATCACCCGTATCGAGATCAAGGACATCAGCCCGCCGGCCGACCTGATGGCCGCCATGTCCGGGCAAATGAAAGCCGAACGTATCAAGCGTGCGCAAATTCTTGAAGCTGAAGGGCTAAGGGCCGCAGCAATCCTCACCGCCGAAGGCAAAAAACAGGCACAGATCCTCGAAGCCGAAGGGGGCCGCCAGGCAGCGTTCCTCGAAGCCGAAGCCCGCGAACGCCAGGCCGAAGCCGAAGCCCGCGCCACACAAGTGGTGTCGGAAGCCATTGCCTCAGGCAACGTGCAGGCGATCAACTATTTTGTTGCACAAAAATATATCGATGCGCTGGGCAAACTGGCTTCTGCCAACAACAGCAAGGTCATCCTCATGCCGCTGGAAGCCAGCCAGGTGATCGGCGCCGTGGGAGGCATCAGCGAAATCGTCAAAGCCACCTTTGATACCAGGAAGGCCTGATACATGTGGGAGTTTCTGCAAGACCTGAACTTCTGGGACTGGCTGGCTCTTGGCACGGTGCTGCTGATTCTGGAGGTATTCGGCGCCGGTGGTTATCTGCTGTGGGTGGGCCTTGCCGCCCTGATTGTGGGCGGCTTGACGTTCCTGGCCCCGGAGCTGCCCTGGACACTGCAATTGCCGCTGTTTGGCGTGCTGGCGATCCTCACGGCGGTATTCTGGTGGCGGCGCCAACGTGGCACTGGGGAGAGTGGCGACCAGCCGAACCTGAACCGCCGCGGTCATGAGCTGATCGGCCGTACTTTTATCGTGCAACAGGCGATTGTCGAAGGGCGGGGCAAAATCAAGGTAGGGGACAGCGTATGGATGGCAGTAGGGCCTGACGCTCCGGTGGGAACATCGGTACGCGTAACCGAACAAAACGGAGCCGTGTTGAGCGTAGAAATTGTGCCGTAACGTTACGGAACTCCTGCGCACTATTGGCAATCAAATGCTATAGCTAATCTATCCGGAGTCACCGTCATGCGTCTCAAATATGCTGTTGCCGCTATCGCCTTGCTGTCCCTGCCTGTTGGTTCGGCCATGGCCGACAGCTTCTGGCGTAATGTGCTGTCTTCCGGCGCAACCACCGGGTCCACTTACCTGACCTTCAAAAAAGACCGCAAAGTCATCGCAGCTCAAGATGACGCCGGCAGTTTTGTCGCCAGTAACGGATCAATTCGTGGCCCGTACCTGGAGTCGGCCATGCAACAAGTGCGCGCCGATAACCCGAACCTGAAAGTCAGCGATATGGACCTGGCTAACGCGATTCTGGTTAAAAACGCCACGGCTGAGTAAACAGCTCCATCTGTAGATTCTCTGTTGCAGGTCAAGCCTTATTGTGGGAGCGAGCCTGCTCGCGAACGACCTTCGCGAGCAGGCTCGCTCCCACAGTTGCAGTTTTTCTGTAGCAGCTGCCGAAAGCAGCTGCTACGCAATACGGCCCTTGCTCATTCAGCCGCCATACAGAATTTTCACCAGCTGTGAGTGATCCTGCGGGTATGATCTTGAGCGCTATGCTGTTGCTCTTTGGTTACTCAAATTCACTCACATCGGACGTCATGCCTCTATGAGCTCGCTGCCTTTCCTGCCGTTTTCCAAACCCACCATTGATGAAGCCACCATTGCTGCCGTGGGCGACGTGTTGCGCTCGGGCTGGATCACCAGCGGGCCCAAGGTGCAGGCATTCGAAGCACAATTGTCCGAGTATTTTGGCGGGCGCCCGGTGCGCACTTTCAACTCCGGCACTTGCACCATGGAAATCGCTCTGCGCATTGCCGGAATCGGAGCCGGCGATGAAGTCATCACCACGCCTATTTCATGGGTCGCTACTGCCAATGTGATTATCGAAGTCGGTGCCACGCCGGTGTTTGCCGATATCGACCCGGTAACCCGCAATATCGATCTTAACAAGCTCGAAGCAGCCATTACCCCGCGCACCAAGGCCATCATTCCGGTGTACCTGTCGGGCCTGCCAGTGGACATGGACGCGCTCTACGCAATTGCCAAAAAACATAACCTGCGCGTGGTTGAAGATGCGGCCCAGGCCCTGGGCTCCAGCTGGCAAGGTGAGCGCATTGGCGCACGCGGCGATTTCGTTTCTTTCAGTTTTCAGGCCAACAAGAACATCACCTCATCCGAAGGTGGTTGCCTGGTACTGAACAATGAAGAAGAAGCGCGGCTGGCCGAAAAATACCGCCTGCAAGGCGTTACCCGTACCGGTTTCGACGGCCTGGATGTCGACGTGCTGGGTGGCAAGTTCAATATGACCGACATTGCGGCTGCGATTGGTCTGGGCCAGTTCGCCCATATCGAAACCATCACCGCCCATCGTCGGGCGCTGGCCAAGCATTACTTTGAGTGCTTCGGGTCGGATTTTGAAGCGGAATACGGCGCGCAACTGCCGGTGGCGGATTTCAACAACACCAACTGGCATCTGTTCCAGCTCGTGCTGCCTGAGCGCAAGGATGGTCAACCGGCGCGGGCGACCTTTATGAAAGAAATGCAGGCATTGGGCGTGGGCATCGGTTACCACTACCCGCCAATTCACCTGCTCAGCCTGTACCGCGCGCAGGGCTTTAAAGAAGGGATGTTCCCGGTGGCCGAACGTGTCGGGCGCCTGATCGTATCATTGCCGATGTTTACGGCGATGACCAAGGCCGATGTAGAGCGTTCGGTGGCAGCGGTGAAAGCAGTTCTGCAAAACGCCTGACCTCCCTGTGGGAGCGAGCCTGCTCGCGAAGCTTGTTCGCGAGCAGGCTCGCTCCCACAGTTGAGAATCTTTTGCTCGTTACTCGCCGATGGCAGCCTTGTAGCCGGCAGCGTCCAGCAGTTTTTCCAGCTCGGCGGTGTTGCTTGGCTTGAGCTTGAAAATCCAGCTGGTGTACGGCTCGCTGTTCAGCGACTCAGGGCTGTCAGCCAGCGCTTCATTGACGGCAATCACTTCGCCCGACACCGGCGAGTAGATGTCGGAAGCGGCTTTTACCGACTCCACAACACCCGCGGTATCGCCAGCAGCGAACACTTTGCCAACTTCAGCCAGCTCAACAAACACCACATCCCCCAAGGCTTCCTGAGCGTGATCGCTGATGCCTACGGTTACCGTGCCATCTGCTTCCAGACGGGCCCACTCGTGACTTTCAGCAAAGCGCAACTCGGCAGGGATCAGGCTCATATTCAGTGTCCTCAAGTATAAATGTCAGCGGCATGCACTCTGTGCACGCCCGCCAGTAAACGTTAGATCAAGGCTTTGCCAAGACGAACAAAAGTCGGTTTGACTACGCGAACCGGGTACCACTTGCCACGAATCTCAACCTCGGCACGGTCAGCCGTTGCCATCGGAACTCGCGCCAGAGCGATCGATTTGCTTAGCGTGGGAGAGAAACTACCACTGGTGATCTCTCCTTCGCCAACATTGGCGATGCGAACCACCTGATGGGCGCGCAAAACACCCCGCTCTTCAAGCACCAAACCCACCAGTTTGAGCTGCACGCCACCGGCCTTTTCGGCCTCCAGCGCTTCGCGCCCCACGAACTTGCGTGAAGCAGGCTCCCAGGCAATGGTCCAGGCCATATTGGCGCAAAGGGGGGACACCGACAGGTGGATATCCTGCCCGTAGAGGTTCATGCCGGCTTCCAGGCGCAAGGTGTCGCGGGCGCCAAGGCCGATCGGTGAAATACCGGCGCCGACCAGATCGTTGAAAAAAGCCGGGGCCTGATCGGCCGGGAGCACGATTTCAAGGCCGTCTTCGCCGGTGTAGCCGGTGCGGGCAATAAACCAGTCGCCACAGCTCTGCCCTTCAAAGGGCTTGAGCTGCTGGATCAGTTGGGCACGGGCCTGGCTCACCAGTTCGGCGACCTTATGTCGCGCCTGTGGCCCCTGAATGGCCAGCAGGGCCAACTCTGGACGCTCCTGCAGTTGCACGTCATAGCCCTTAAGCTGAGCCTGCATCCAGGCCAGATCCTGATCGCGGGTGGCGGCGTTGACGATCAGCCGATAACCGCCAGGCATCAGGTAGACGATCATGTCGTCGACCACGCCGCCCTGCTCGTTGAGCATGGCGCTGTACAAGGCGCGACCGGGGGTGTTCAGTCGTTCGACATCGTTGGCCAGCAAATACTGCAACCATTGCTTGGCCTGAAGCCCGGTGATGTCGATCACGGTCATATGCGAGACATCAAAAACCCCACAGTCGCGGCGCACCTCATGGTGCTCCTCAACCTGCGAGCCGTAATGCAAGGGCATATCCCAACCGCCAAAATCGACCATCTTCGCGCCTAGGGCGAGATGCAGGTCATACAGAGGCGTACGCTGTCCCATGGGTTTCTCCTTCCGGGCTTGGCGAAGGTGCGGACAGGCTGCGGAGCATTTCAAGCCAAACAAGCGGCTTTTTTACATCACGCAGAAACCTGGCCTGACAGACAGACCGCACCGAATGCCGCGCATTGTAGCCGCATGCAGGAGGACTGACACCTAACCGATGCGATGGGCCGAGCGTCGAATCAAACCGATGACCGGTAACAAACCGACCAGTACCAGGGTCAAGGCCGGCAGCGAAGCCCGCGCCCACTCACCCTCGCTGGTCATCTCGAAGATGCGTACGGCCAGCGTATCCCAGCCAAACGGGCGCATCAGCAAGGTCGCCGGCATCTCCTTGAGCACATCAACAAAGACCAGCAGCGCAGCGCTCAAGGTGCCCGGCAGCAGTAATGGCAGATACACCTTGAAAAACAGTCGCGGGCCACTGACGCCCAAACTGCGGGCGGCTTCAGGCAACGAGGGACGAATCCGCGCCAGGCTGTTTTCCAGCGGCCCATAGGCCACGGCAATAAATCGCACCAGATACGCCAGCAACAGGGCCGACAGGCTGCCCAGCAGCAACGGTTTGCCCGCACCGCCCAGCCACCCCGAAACAGGGATCACCAGTTCGCGGTCCAGATAACTGAACGCCAGCATGATCGACACCGCCAGCACCGAACCCGGCAAGGCATAGCCCAGGTTCGCCAGGCTGACCCCGGCACGGATAGCCGGGGTTGGCGCCTGGCGTCGGGCAAAGGCCAGCACCAGCGCCACGCTGACGGTAATCAGCGCCGCCATTGCCCCCAGATACAGGGTATGCACGATCAAACCGACATAACGCTCGTCCAGATCAAAGCGCCCGCGCTGCCAGAACCACACCACCAGTTGCAACATCGGGATCACGAATGCACAGGCAAACACCAGCAGACACCAGCCACTGGCCAGCCATGCCTTGGGCCCGCTCAGGTGGTAAAGGGCAGTGACCCGTGGTCGCTCGTTGCTGGCACGGCTGGCCCCCCTGGCGCGGCGCTCGCCGTAGAGCACCAGCATGACCACCAGCAACAGCAAACTGGCCAGTTGTGCTGCCGTCGACAGACTGAAAAAACCGTACCAGGTCTTGTAAATAGCCGTGGTGAAGGTGTCGAAGTTGAACACCGACACAGCACCGAAATCAGCCAGGGTTTCCATCAAGGCCAGCGCTACGCCGGCACCAATTGCCGGGCGCGCCATCGGCAATGCCACGCGCCAGAATGCCTGCCACGGGCTTTGCCCCAGCACCCGTGCCGCTTCCATCAGGCCTTTGCCCTGGGCCAGAAACGCCGTGCGCGCCAGCAGGTAGACATAGGGGTAGAACACCAGAATCAGCACGGTGATCACCCCCCCGGTTGAGCGCACCCGAGGCAGCCGCAAGCCCATGCCGAACCACTCGCGCAGCAGGGTCTGTATGGGCCCGGCGAAGTCCAGCAAGCCCACAAACACAAACGCCAGCACATAGGCGGGAATCGCAAACGGCAGCATCAACGCCCAGTCCAGCCAGCGCCTGCCAGGGAACTCACAGAGGCTGGTCAACCAGGCCAGGCTTACGCCCAACAGCGTGACGCCGATGCCCACACCGACGATCAGTGTAAGGGTGTTGCCCAGCAGGCGCGGCATCTGCGTGTCCCACAAGTGGCTCCAGATCTGGGCATCAATGCTTTGCCAGGACAGCAGCAACACGCTCAGCGGCAGCAGCACCAGGGCAGCAATGACAAAAACCAGCGGGTACCAGCGACGTTGGGCAGGATGGGCCACGAAAAACTCTCGGAGGTGGATGGGACGACGTGAAAACAAATGTGGGAGCGGGCTTGCTCGCGATGCAAACACCGCAGTTTCCAATGAAACCCCGGCGATGCTATCGCGAGCAAGCCCGCTCCCACAGGTATTACTTCAGATTTTGATCAGTTCCAGCCAGCACGGTCCATCATGCGGATCGCTTCAGCCTGGCGCTTGCCTGCCACTTCAACCGGCAGTGCATCGGCCTTGAAGCTACCCCAGCTCGCCACTTCCGCCGAAGGTGGAACGCTTGGGTTGGCCGGAAATTCCTGGTTTACGCCAGCGAAAATCGATTGGGCTTCAGGGGTGGTCATCCACTCCACCAATGCCTTGGCCGCTTCAGGATGCGGCGCGTACTTGGTCAGGCCAATACCCGACAAGTTGACGTGAACGCCACGATCCGCCTGGTTGGGCCAGAACAGTTTCACCGCCAGATCGGGCTTCTGCTTGTGCAGGCGACCGTAGTAGTAAGTGTTGACGATGCCCACGTCACATTGCCCGGCGTTGATGGCTTCGAGCACGGCGATGTCATCCGAGAACACGTCTGTGGACAGGTTGTTGACCCAGCCCTTGAGGATTTCTTCGGTTTTCTCGGCGCCATTCACTTCGATCATGGTGGCGGTCAGCGACTGGTTGTAAACCTTCTTGGCAGTGCGCAGACACAAGCGACCTTCCCAGTTCTTGTCGGCCAAAGCCTCATAGGTCGACAGTTCTTCTGGTTTAACCCGGTCCGTCGAATAGGCGATAGTCCGTGCGCGCAGGCTCAGACCAGTCCACTCGTGAGAAGAAGAGCGATATTGCGGCGGGATATTTTTGTCGATCACCTCGGAGGTGAACGGTTGCAGGATGCCCATTTGTTCAGCTTGCCAAAGGTTACCGGCATCCACGGTTAGCAACAGATCGGCGGTGGCGTTTTGCCCCTCGGCCTTGATGCGCTGCATCAGCGGCGCTTCCTTGTCGGTGATGAACTTGACCTTGACCCCGGTTTTCGCGGTGTAGGCATCAAATACCGGTTTGATCAGTTCGTCGATACGCGAGGAGTAAACCACCACCTCATCGGCAGCAGAAACACCGCTCGCAAAAACGGTCAGGGCCAGGGCAGTCAGTAGACGCTTGCGTGCCAACATGAGGGGCGGTCTCTCTTAATGCGAATCGGGCGTAAATGGTAGTGAATCACATTTGCCATCTCAACCTAACTCGCCCCGGAGGAGTTACCAGATGTTACGGCCTGGCCAACGGCGGCAGGTCGCCACTCAGGCCCAGTGCCTGACGCACAAACAAGGCCTTGGCCTCGGGCATTTTATCCACCCATTTCAAACCGGTGTTGCGCAACAGGCGGGCGGTCAGGGAGTCGGCCTGGAACAAGCGTTCAAAGCCCTCCATCGCCGCCATCAGCGCCAGGTTGTGGGGCATGCGCCGCCGCTCGAAACGGCTCAGCACACGCACATCCGCCAAACGTTCGCCACGGTCCACCGCGTGCATCAGCACATCGGCCAGCACCGCTGCATCCAGGAAGCCCAGGTTCACGCCCTGCCCGGCCAGCGGGTGGATGGTGTGCGCCGCATCACCGATCAACGCCAGGCCTTCGGCGACATAGCGTTTGGCATGGCGCTGGCGCAGTGGCACGCATACCCGTGGATCGGCACTCAGTACACTGCCAAGACGACCTTCAAAAGCCAGCTCCAGCTCACGACTGAATGCTGCGTCATCCAGCGTCATCAGGTATTGGGCTTGTTCGGGGGTGGTCGACCAGACAATCGAGCACCAGTCCTGCTGCCCGTCACGCTCGAGCGGCAAGAATGCCAGCGGCCCCTGGTCGGTAAAACGCTGCCAGGCGGTCTGCTGGTGCGGTTCTGCACACCGTACGCTGGTGACGATAGCGTGGTGCTGGTAATCCCACTCACGGGTTTCACAGCCGGTGAGGCGACGTACGGCCGAGTTGGCGCCATCAGCGGCAATCACCAGCGGCGCCCGCAAGGTGCGGCCATCGGCCAGGGTCAGCAGCCAGTCGTCGCCGGAACGGCGCATCTGCTCCAGGCGTGCATTGGCCAGCATTTCAATACAACTGCCCTGCAGGCACTCCAGCAGTGCGTCCTGCACCACACGGTTCTCGACGATATGGCCCAGCACGTCCGCATGCACGCTGGCTGCCGAAAAGTGGATCTGCCCGGTGCCGCTGCCATCCCACACGTGCATATGCGAGTACGGGCTGGCACGGCGGTGGATGATGCCGTCCCAGGCGCCCAGACGCTGCAAAATGCGCTGGCTGGCCGCCGACAGGGCACTGACCCGAGGCTCGAACGGCGCTTCGCTGGCAAACGGCTTGACGCTCAGCGGGCTACCATCGAGCAGCAGGATTTTCAGCCCGCTGTCCTTGAGCGCCAGCGCCAGTGCGCTTCCGACCATTCCGGCCCCAACAATCAGCAGATCTGCGCGCATTTCCATGCTTTAAGCCTGTCTCGCTAGCGGCGTACGCCGCACCTGAAAAAATGGATCGACACGGGGCAAGCTCGCCCCGGTCGTCATCAACTGTCTGCGCGGGTGCCCAGGCCCATTGCCTGACGGGCAAACCAGCGCTTGGCCGGTGGCAACAGGTCAAGGCCTAGAAGGCCCAGGTTGCGACCAAAGGACACCAGTGGCTGCTCACTGCCAAACACCCGCGTCACCTTGTCGGAGAAGCCGATGGTCAGTTGCTGGTCGAGTTGCTGCGCCTGTTGATAACTCAGCAGGGTGGCGAAATCCCCGGGTTGCTTGTCACTGCCCAACAAGGCATCGGCCAGCGCCCGGGCATCGCGCAGGGACAGGTTGAAACCCTGTCCGGCAATCGGGTGCAGGCTGTGGGCTGCATTGCCCAGCACCGCCAGATGAGGACGTACCTGCTCCTGCGCTTCAATCAGCGTCAAAGGATACAGGTGCCGCGCCCCCACTTGTTTGAGGGTGCCCAGACGATAGCCAAATACGCCCTGCAACTCGCTGAGAAAGCTGCGCTCATCCAGGGCTGCCAGACGCTGCGCGTCCATCCCCAAACGCGTCCACACCAGCGCGCAGCGGTTGTCAGGCAATGGCAGCAGAGCCATCGGGCCTTCTTCGGTAAAACGTTCGAACGCCATGCCAGCATGGGGCTGGCTCGGCGTGATATTGGCTATCAGCGCGCTCTGGTTGTAGGGCTGCTGACGCACATGGATGCCCAGTTTCTCGCGCAAGCCCGAACGCCCACCATCAGCCAGGACGGCGAGATCGCAGTCCAGCGTGGTTTCGTCGTTGAGGGTCAGGCGATAGCCATCATCCAGCGGTTGCATGTGGATAACTTCAGCCGGGCAACGCCAGCTGATCACGTCCGGGTCCAGGCTTTTCCACAGGCACTGGCCCAGCCAGGCGTTTTCGACCACATACCCCAGCGCCGGAACGCCTTCTTCACTGGCCGACAAGCGAGCCGTCGAGAAGCGCCCGCGATCGGATACATGAATATCCTTGATCGGCTCACCGCGTTCAGCAATAGCCTGCCACAGGCCCAAGTGTTCATAGATCAGCCGGGCACCATAGCTGAGCGCCGAAGAGCGGGCATCGTAGCTTGGCTGATAGGCGTTGCCGGGGGCGAACGGCTCGATCAATACGATTTTCCAGCCACGGGCCCTGGCCCCGGCCTGCAACGCCAGCGCCAGGCTCGCCCCCACCAGACCGCCACCGATGATGGCCAGATTGACGCGGCTCATGCCGCGCCTGCCATCAACGCTTCGATCTCGGCGACAGTTTTTGGCACGTCGCCCGTCAGGATTTCACAGCCATGTTTGGTGACCACTACGTCGTCCTCGATTCGCACGCCGATGCCGCGCCATTTTTTCGCGACATCGAGGTTGCCGGGGCTGATATAGATACCCGGCTCGACGGTCAGGGTCATGCCCGCCTCCAGCACGCGCCACTCACCCTCGACCTTGTATTCACCCACGTCATGCACATCGAGCCCAAGCCAGTGGCCAGCACGGTGCATGTAAAACGGCTTGTAGGCCTCGCTGGCGATCAGTTCGTCAACGTCACCCTGCAATAGCCCCAACTCCACCAGCCCGGCGGTAATTACCCGGACTGTGGCTTCATGGGCCTGATTCCAGTGTTTATCAGGGGCAATTTCGGTAAATGCCGCCTCTTGTGCAGCCAGAACCAGCTCGTAGATCGCTTTCTGTTCCGCTGAAAAACGGCCGTTGACGGGGAACGTACGGCTTATATCGCTGGCGTAGCAGTCGATCTCGCAGCCAGCATCAATCAACACCAGATCGCCGCTTTTGAGCAGTGCATCATTCTCCTGGTAATGCAGGATGCAGCTGTTATCGCCAGAGGCGACGATCGAGCCATAGGCTGGCATTTTTGCCCCGCTTTTACGAAATTCGTAATCCAGCTCTGCCTCCAGGCTGTACTCATGCAAACCGGCGCGGCTGGCCTGCATTGCACGCACATGGGCGCGAGCCGAAATTTGCGCCGCATGGCGCATGACCTTGAGCTCTGCCGCCGATTTATACAGGCGCATGTCATGCAGCAGATGATCCAGAGCAACGAATTCGTTGGGCGGCTGGGCACCGAGGCTGGCCTTGGAGCGGATCGCGTTGATCCACTCCATCAGATTGCGATCGAATTCGGGATTGCCGCCCATCGCCGAATACACCCTGTCGCGGCCTTCGATCAGCCCCGGCAGGATGTCGTCGATATCGGTGATCGGGAACGCGTCGTCAGCACCGAAGTCGCGAATTGCGCCTTCCTGCCCGGCCCGCAGGCCGTCCCACAATTCACGCTCGGCGTTGCGCTCGCGACAAAACAGCACGTACTCGCCATGTGCCCGGCCCGGAATCAGGACGATCACGGCCGCAGGCTCGGGAAAGCCGCTCAGGTACTGGAAATTGCTGTCCTGGCGGTAAACATGTTCGACATCGCGATTGCGAATGGCCACCGCCGCAGCGGGCAGGATCGCAATGCTGTTGGGCTCCATCTGCGCCATGAGTGCCTTGCGGCGACGTGCGTATTCCGATTTCGGGATATGGATCATGGGCAGACGGTTTCCCTCTTGTCGATCAATCAGTGCAGCGAAGGCTTGGCTGGCGCGGCGTCAGCAGTTTTTTTGGTTTCGGTGAACAGCAACAGCGGCGCGACGCGCAGGTATTCCATCACTTCCATATAGTCGCTTTCGCCGTCTTCAGACTCTTCCAGGGCATCTTGCACCTGAGCGATGGCGGCCAGGTCGCGCAGCACTTCGTTGGCTTCATCGCTCAGCGAATAGGCGCGGCGGGTCAGGCCGAAACCGGACAGGAAACCCTGGCACCACTGGCCCAGGGCAGCAGCGCGCTCGGTCAATGGTGCGTCGTCGGTCGGCAGCAACAGCACGACGGTCATGTCGTCACTGGTCAGCTCACCCTTGACCATCTCTTGCAATCCGATCAAGGCATTGCGTACGTTGTCTTGTGGCTCACCAGCCAACAGTTCGGCAGCTTCGACCAGCCAGGCGTCGGCATCGAAACCGGCACCGGCACAGCTGCGACCCAGCAGGTGGCCATGCAGTTCGGCAGGCGAGACGGAGTGGCCGTTGGCGGTCAGCAGGGTTACAAAGGCTTGATACGGGGAATTCTGAATAGGCATGGTCAGCTAGGCGCCAAGCGGCGCTATGTCTAGAATGGAGGGCTTGTATCCTAGCATCGGCAGCCGTGCCAGACCATCGAGGCGTCAACTCGTTTGACAGTCACCGCCCATCAGAAAATACACAGTAGGACACAATGGAAGACACCGACCTGCATGCACTGATGGCTAGACTCGAGTTGCTGATTAGCCGAGTCGAGCAACTTAACCGTCAAAACGCACTCTTAACTGCTCAGGAAAAGACTTGGCGCGAGGAACGCGCGCACCTCATTGAAAAAAACGAAATCGCCAGAAACAAGGTGGAATCGATGATTTCGCGCCTCAAAGCCCTGGAGCAAGACTCATGAGTTCAAGCAGTAGCGTCACCGTGCACATCCTCGATAAAGAGTATTCGATCATGTGCCCCCAGGAAGAACGCAGCAACCTGGTGAGCGCCGCCCGCTACCTGGACGGCAAAATGCGCGAAATTCGCAGCAGCGGCAAAGTCATTGGCGCCGACCGTATCGCCGTAATGGCTGCACTGAATATTACCCATGATCTGCTGCACAAGCAGGAAGTCGCCGAAGTTCAGACCAGCAGCACTACCCGAGAACAGGTACGCGACCTGCTCGATCGCGTTGATCTGGTGCTGGCCACTGATCCGAACGAACGCCAAAGCTGATTCAAATCGTTACTTTGGGGTATACTCGCGCCACTCCCTGGAGTATTCGCCAGTTAGCGATGTCCCTGAGCCGATTCGCACTACCCTGGAGCTTGCACGTTGGGCCGGTGTGCATGTCCGCTAGACGGAAAGCCTTAAGGTCTACTGCAACTTCCACCTTGAACTTTCGGGTTCAAGGGCCAAGCCGACAGCGGTACGTCGGGGAGCCTGATTTCCTAGCGCAATGCCAGCCAACTGCTGGCATTGGCTTGCACGAGCCACCACCCGGTGTCTCGATCCTGAACAGCACGCCATATGAACGAACCTGCGCCGCCTTCCCGCCCGCAACTTCGCCGAATCCTGCGCAAAGCCCGCCGCGACCTGTCGCCCTGCGAGCAACGCCAGGCAGCCCGTGGCCTGTACCGGCAACTGGCGCAACACCCGCTGTTTCGCCGCGCCAAACACATTTCGCTGTACCTGCCCACTGACGGTGAAATCGATCCGCGCCTGCTGCTGCGCGAAGCTCAGCGTCGGGGCAAAATCACCTACCTGCCGGTTCTCAGTGCCTGGCCGAAAACTAAAATGGTCTTTCAGCGGGTCGCCCCCGGCGAAAAGCTGATCCCCAACCGTTTCCGCATTCTTGAACCCCGCATCAACCGCGCACGCCAACGCAAGGTCTGGGCGCTGGACCTGGTGCTGCTACCACTGGTGGGGTTTGATGCGACGGGGGGACGGCTGGGCATGGGCGGCGGTTTTTATGACCGCAGTCTGGCCTATCAGGCAAGACGCCAAAGCTGGCGCAAGCCGACACTGTTGGGGCTGGCCCACGAATGTCAGAAAGTGGCGTGCCTGGACCAGGCCAGTTGGGATGTCCCTTTGCAGGGCACAGTCTCGGACAGGCAGTGGTACGTCGCCCACTGACAATCAAGGCATCACTGACAAAGCGATGCCCAGGAATCAGTTTTTAGCGTTTGAAGGGTTGTACTTGCTGTTGCGCCAGCTCAATCGGCGCGTCTGTCGAATTTGACCAGAGACTTTGCGCGTAGCCTGTTGTAACCACACCCAAACCGAACAAAATAACCAGCATCCACAGTAAATCCGGTTTGCGTTTCATCGATTGCCCTCCTTCAGGCAAATCAACACGATGACAGCAACGGTTTTTGTTATAGGCCGTGCAGCAGCGTCAAGCTTAAAAGGCGGGCATTTTGCGGCAACACGCACACGCAAGCAAACGCTGACGTCAACCGACTGTCGGTTTAGCAAAATGTTGCCGGACAAAATAATCACAGCATGTTTCTGGAGTATAGAAGATGGCTTATTGGCTGATGAAATCCGAGCCTGACGAATTTTCGATCAAGGATTTTCAAAAGCTCGGCGAAGCTCGCTGGGACGGTGTGCGCAACTATCAGGCGCGCAATTTCATGCGAGCCATGGCGGTGGGTGATCTGTTCTTTTTCTACCACTCCAGTTGCCCCGAGCCAGGGATTGCCGGAGTAGGCCGAATTGTCCAGGCCGCTTATCCGGACCCGACGGCCCTGGACCCTGAAAGTCATTACTTCGACCCCAAGGCCAGCGTCGAGAAAAACCCGTGGAGCGCACTGCAGGTCGCCCATGAGCAGACCTTTCCCCGGGTGATCAAACTCGACTACCTCAAACAGCAAAGCGCCCTGGCCGAAATGCCGCTGGTGCAAAAAGGCAGCCGCCTCTCGGTGATGCCCGTAACGGGTGAGCAATGGGCTGTGGTGATGGGGTTGCTGTAAAGCGAATCGCTGTGGGAGAGGGCTTGGTGTGGGAGCGGGCTTGCTCTCGATTCAGACGGTGTGGTTTATCAGGTGATCCGCAGCGATCCCATCGCGAGCAAGCCCGCTCCTACAACACTCCGGCTCTGCACCTGACAAGCAGCATCCGATTTTAGCGTCTACGCTCTGGACTTCCTTTGACTGGCATCAAGTCGCAATCGGCTTGAAACCGTCAAACTAGAGCGCTCTGTGACACAGGATGTCGGCATGTCTAGCAATCACCGTATTTCCCATTATTTCGTTATCCCTTTGGCTGTCTTGCTGATCGCAGCAGGCGGGTTCGGTTATTGGAAATCCCAGCACGACCGCCTCCCCGAAGGCATCAGCATGGGCAACGGCCGCCTCGAAGCCACAGAAGTGCAAATCGCAGCAAAAATCCCCGGGCGTCTGGCTGAAGTGCTGGTTGACGAAGGCGACCGGGTAACCCAGGGCCAACTGCTGGCCCGCATGGACACCCGCACCCTGGAAGCCAGTCGTGCGCAAGCTGAAGCCGAAGTGCTGCGCGCCCGCCAGACCCTGGCCGCCAACGAAGCCAACGTGCAACTGCGCCAGAGCGAAAAACTGCTGGCCAGCCAGGAACTCAAGCGCTTTCGCCAACTGTCCCAGCGCGGTTTTGCCAGCGGTCAGCAACTGGATCAGCAACAAGCCCGATTCGACACCAGCAACGCAGCAGTAGTCGCCGCCCAGGCCCAGGTAGCGGCTGCCAAGGCCGCGATTGGTTCATCCCAGGCTCAGGTCGCACAGCTGACCAGCGAAATTGACGACAGCAGCCTGCGCGCACCGATCAACGGCGTGATCCAGCTGCGCCTGGCCGAACCTGGCGAAGTCCTCGGCTCGGGTGGCCGGGTATTTATGATGATCGACCCCGGCGACCAGTACATGAACCTGTACATGCCCGCTTCCGTGGTCGGCAAATTGACTGTGGGTTCTGAGGCACGCATCGTGCTCGACGCCCTGCCCGACCGGGCGCTGCCGGCCAAAATCACTTTTGTCGCAGCCAAATCCCAGTTCACCCCCAAAGAAGTTGAAACCCGCGACGAGCGACAAAAACTGGTATTCCGGGTAAAGCTGCGCCTCACCGACCCGGGTGCCGTGCCCCAGGCCAAACCGGGCATGCCGGGTGCCGGTTATGTGCGAACCGCCGATGTACCATGGCCGGCTAATCTGCAATGAATGATCTGGCGCTAAACGCCAGTGGCATCAGCCACAGGTACGGCAGCCAGCAGGCGCTGCTGGACATCACGTTCAGCCTGCCCAAAGGCACGCGCTGCGGGTTGATCGGCCCTGATGGCGCGGGCAAGTCGAGCCTGCTGGGGCTGATTGCCGGGGTCAAGAAGCTCCAGGAGGGCACCCTTGAGGTGCTCGGCGGCCCGATTGATAACCGCCGGCATCGCAACACCCTGTACCCGCTGATCGCGTTTATGCCCCAGGGCCTGGGTGGCAACCTTTACCCGGAACTGTCGATCAGCGAAAACATCCGCTTTTTCGGCACCCTGTTTGGCCTGTCGAAAGACGACTGCGAGCAACGCATGGCCGAACTGCTCAAGGCCACCGACCTTGAGCGTTTTGCCGAGCGCCCGGCGGGCAAGCTCTCGGGCGGCATGAAACAAAAACTTGGGCTGTGCTGCGCATTGATTCACGAGCCCGACCTGCTGATCCTCGACGAGCCCACCACAGGTGTCGACCCGCTGTCACGCCGACGCTTCTGGGAGCTGGTGGAAGATGTGCGCCGCCAGCGCCCGCAACTGACGCTGCTGGTGGCGACGGCCTACATGGAAGAGGCCGAGCAGTTCGAACACTGCCTGATGCTTGATCGCGGCAAGTTGATTGCCACCGGTCTGAGCCAGGAACTGGCGGCAGTCACCACAACCGGCAAGCTCGACGAGGCCTTCACCCACTATCAGGGCGACAGCGGCCACAGCAGCGAGCCACTGGTGATTCCACCGCGCACCAGCGACAACAGTGATATCGCCATCGAAGCCCACGACCTGACCCTGAAATTCGGCGATTTCACCGCAGTGAACAACGTCAGCTTTGCCATTGGCCGGGGCGAAATTTTTGGCTTTTTGGGCTCTAACGGTTGCGGCAAAACCACCACCATGAAGGTCCTCACCGGGTTGATGCCGGCCACCGAAGGCAGCGCCAAATTGCTGGGCAACCCGGTGAACGCCAAGGATCTGGCCACCCGCAAGCGCGTGGGTTTCATGTCGCAAAGCTTCTCGCTGTACGGCGAGTTGAGCGTGCGCCAAAACCTGGTGCTGCACGCACAACTGTTTGACTTGCCCACGGCCGAAAGCGAGCCGCGTATCGAAGAATTGATCGAGCGTTTCGATCTCGGCGACGTGGCCACACAACAGTCCGGCGAGTTGCCCCTGGGTTTGCGCCAGCGCCTGTCTCTGGCGGTGGCTGTGCTGCATCGCCCGGAAGTGTTGATTCTCGATGAGCCGACTTCGGGCGTCGACCCGGCCGCCCGCGATGATTTCTGGCGCTTGCTGATCGAGTTGTCCCGCGAGCAAGGGGTGACCATCTTCCTGTCCACACACTTTATGAACGAAGCCCAGCGCTGCGACCGTATCTCGTTGATGCACGCCGGCAAGGTGCTGGCCTGCGACACGCCCGATGCGCTACAACACCAGTTCCACGGCGATACGCTGGAAGCGGCGTTTGTCACCTGCCTGGAACAGGCCCAGAACGATCAGGACGCCAGCGCGGCCTCTTCTCCCGAGCCTGTCGCCACGCCTGCGGTCAATTCGCCGCCACCGGTCAGCAAAAGGGGTTTCAGCCTGACCCGGCTGATTGCCGTGGCCAGTCGCGAATCCAAAGAGTTGCTGCGCGACAAGGTGCGCATGGCCTTTGCCTTGCTGGGCGCGCTGTTCATGATGGTGATTTTTGGCTACGGCATTTCGCTGGACGTGGAAAACCTCGCCTTCGCCGTCTACGACCAGGATCAGAGCCCGCAAAGCCGTGCCTATCTTGAGGCATTCCGTGGCTCGCGGTATTTCGAAGAACACACGCCGATCCGCAGTGCAGATGAGTTGCACAAACGCCTGCAACGCTCGGAAATAAAAATTGCCCTGGAAATCCCCCCGGGGTTCGGCCGGGATTTGTATGCCGGGCGCCAGCCCACGGTTGCCGCATGGCTTGATGGCGGCATGCCGTTTCGCGCCGAAACCAGCCGCAGTTATGTGCAGGCCGTGCATCAGGCCAACCTGGAACAATTGGCCACATTGAGTAGCCAGGCACAAAACCGGCAAGCCTCAGTCAAACTGGAAACCCGTTTCCGCTACAACCAGGATGTGATCAGCGTCAATGCCATCGGCCCCGGCGTGATGGCGCTAATCCTGGCGTTTATCCCGGCCATGCTGACCGCGCTGGGCATCGTGCGTGAAAAAGAGCTGGGCTCCATCACCAACTTCTACGCCACACCCCTGACACGCCTTGAATTCCTGCTGGGCAAACAGGCGCCTTATCTGGCGGTGAGCCTGGTCAACCTGGCGTTGCTGGTGGCCATGAACCGCTGGCTGTTTGGCGTACCGTTCAAGGGCAGCGGCTTGACCCTGGCGCTGGGCGGGCTGCTGTATGTACTGTCGACCACCAGCATGGGCCTGCTGATTTCCGCCTTCACGCGCACCCAGATCGCCGCGATCCTGGGCACCATGATCATCACCAGCCTGCCGACCATTCAGTTTTCCGGGTTGCTGGTGCCGCGCTCCTCACTCGAAGGAGCCTCGGCGGTAATGGGCATGCTGTTCCCGGCCGGGCATTTCCTTGATATCGCAGTAGGCACCTTCACCAAAGCGCTCGACCTGCGCCAACTGTGGCCGCAATGCCTGGCGTTGTTCGGCTTTTTTGTGGCGTTTACCGGGTTGAGCCTGATCATGCTCAAGAAGCAGGAGGTTTGATGCACAAGTTCTCGCACATCCTGCGCCTTGGCCTTAAAGAACTCACCAGCCTGCGCCATGACAGCGTGCTGCTGATGTTCCTGCTCTATGCCTTTACCGTGGCGATTTATATGCCAGCATCGAGCTCGATCATCGGCGTGCACAACGCCAGCGTTGCCATCATTGATGAAGACCATAGCCCTCTGTCACGCAAGCTCAGTGAATCGCTGCTGCCCCCGGAGTTCAAAACCCCACAAGCCTTGCCTTATGACCAGCTCGATCAGGCCATGGATAACGGCCAATACACCTTTGTGATCAATGTACCGGCCAACTTCCAGGCCGACTTGCTGGCAGGCCGCCAACCCGGCCTGCAGGTCAACGTCGATGCCACCGCCATGAGTCAGGCCTTTATGGGCGCAGGGTATATCGGGCAGATTTTCCAGCGTGAGCTGCTCAACTATGCCGGCCAGGGTGACGCAGCGGCGAAAGCCCCGGCCTTGATCTCCAGCCGGGCATTGTTCAACGCCAATCTGGAAGGCGGATGGTTTCTGGCGGTGATACAGATCGTTAACAACATTACCATCCTGGCCATTGTGCTGACGGGCACCGCGTTGCTGCGCGAGCGCGAACACGGCACGCTCGACCACTTGCTGGTACTGCCGCTGACGGCGCTGGAAATCATGCTGGCAAAAATCTGGAGCAACATGCTGGTGGTGGTGCTGTGCACCTGGGTGTCGCTGGAAGTCATCGTGAAATGGGCGCTGGGCGTGCCACTGTCGGGGTCGCTGACCCTGTTTTTGCTGGTTACCGCGCTGTACCTGTTTGCCAGTACCGCACTGGGGATATTCCTTGCGACCCTGGCCCGCTCAACACCGCAGTTCGGTTTGCTGGCCATCCCGGTGATCATCCCGATGCTCTTGCTCTCGGGCGGCAGTACGCCGCTGGACAGCATGCCCGTGTGGCTGCAATGGGTGATGCAGTGCTCGCCGTCGACCCACTTTGTAAGCCTGAGCGCGGCGATACTGTTTCGCGGTGCGGGTGTGAACGTAGTGTGGCCAGACTTGCTGGCCCTGGCCGGCATCGGCCTGGTGTTCTTCGCCATTGCCCTGGCGCGGTTTCGCAAGAGTCTGGCGTCGTAAGCACGGGCACGGGTTATGTGGGAGCGGGCTTGCTCGCGACAGCTTCACCTCGACGCACCTGAAGTACCGAGGCGCTTGCATCGCGAGCAGGCCTGCTCCCACACAAAAGCCAAGCCCGTAGCTGCGCCTTTACTGAACGATCAAATTGTTGAACAACAGATCGTCCACCATCGGCTTGCCGGTTTCATCGCTCATCACCTGCCGGATCTGCTTCAAGGCTTCCTGGCGCAGCTTCTCCTTGGCCTCGACACTGCCCAGGCTTTCGCTGGTCTGCTGGGTAAACAACCCCACCAGTTGATTACGAATCAACGGGTCATTGGCTTTGACCGCCCTGGCTGCATCGGCACCCGTCACGCGCAAGGAAATATCAGCCTTGTACACCTTGAGCCTGGAACTGCCATCCAGACCGTAGTTACCCACAAATGGCGGGCTAAGACTGATGTAGCTGACCTTGTCGCCACCTTCCTGCGCCTCTTCCCCGACCGCCGCCATCGGCAAAGCCAGGGCCAGCATCAACATGATCCACGCTTTCACAATTCGCTCCTTCATTCGGTGTGGAGGCAAGCATACGGGGCTGCTTGAGGGCCTATCTAGCGTTATCGGCCAGCGGGTGACTTACTTGTGCCTCTGGTTGCCATCAGCAGTTTCTGAACGCTCGCGGGCAACATGTCCACAAATGGACGACTGCCTATGCGCCGGCAGGTCTTGACCACCTTTTCCACATCCCTCGATAGCTCGTACATGGCAGTCGATAGCTGGTCGCGTGAATACAGCCCGTCCTCAAACCCTTCAATCAACCGGTTGCGGGTTTGCCTGAACAGCGTCAACTCAGCCAGAGGCAGGTCGACCCCGCGACGAATATAGCCCCTGATTTCCCGGTTTAACTTCAGGCAGGTGAAACTGTTGATATCTGGCGCAGGTTCGCCAGCCCACGCAGTAAACGCCACAAACCCCAGCACAAGCTTCATAGCCTTCCCCCTGCGGCGCACCCTATAGGGCTGCAAAGGGGAAATTCTATTGATGTGCAGGCCAATAGCTCAGTCCTGGAGCTCCGATTCCAGCGTGGGATTGTTCCTATTGAACTTGCATTTAAACCCTACGAAAACATTTGTTGCCGCTGTATTCGCCGAGCCTGTGGATAGTTTTCAGATAGACCCGAGCAGCGAAGCCAGCTTGTATGGGGTTTTATACCCAGGCGACATGTTCATAAGCGAAAATCGCATGTGGGATTTTTCCTTCAGCTCTAAAGGGCAAGGCCTGTCATTTTCAGTAACGAAAATGTAACGTTCGGCACCGCCGATATAACAAGAAATTTGGAGCTCTTGAATGCTTGCTTTTTTCCGACCTGCCGTACACCAGGCGCCTCTGCCTGAAGAAAAAATAGACAGCACTTACCGACGACTGCGCTGGCAAATCTTTGCCGGTATCTTTTTTGGCTATGCGGGTTACTACCTGCTGCGCAAAAACTTCTCTCTGGCCATGCCCTACTTGATCGATGAGGGCTACACCCGAGGTCAACTGGGTGTCGCAATGTCAGCGATTGCCATTGCCTACGGCTTATCCAAGTTCCTCATGGGGCTGGTGTCCGACCGCTCTAATCCGCGCTTCTTTTTACCCTTTGGCTTGATGATCTCAGCGGGAGTGATGTTCATTTTCGGTTTCGCACCTTGGGCAACATCCAGTGTGACCATGATGTTCATTTTGCTGTTTATCAACGGCTGGGCGCAGGGCATGGGTTGGCCTCCCAGTGGCCGCACCATGGTGCACTGGTGGTCGCAGAAGGAACGCGGCGGTGTGGTATCGGTGTGGAACGTGGCCCACAACGTGGGCGGTGGTCTGATCGGCCCGCTGTTTTTACTGGGTATGGCCTGGTTCAACGACTGGCACGCGGCCTTCTATGTACCTGCCACGGTGGCGCTGCTGGTGGCGCTGTTTGCGTTTGTCACCATGCGCGACACCCCACAGTCCGTTGGTTTGCCGCCGATCGAGCAGTACAAGAATGATTACCCGGCGGGTTACGACGCCAGCCACGAAGACGAATTCAGCGCCAAAGAGATCTTCGTCAAATACGTACTGCGTAACAAAATGCTCTGGTATATCGCCCTGGCCAACGTGTTCGTCTACCTGCTGCGCTACGGCGTGCTGGACTGGGCGCCGACCTATCTGAAGGAAGCCAAGCA
Source organism: Pseudomonas sp. FSL R10-2964 (assembly GCF_009600035.1). Taxonomy (NCBI): domain Bacteria; kingdom Pseudomonadati; phylum Pseudomonadota; class Gammaproteobacteria; order Pseudomonadales; family Pseudomonadaceae; genus Pseudomonas; species Pseudomonas sp. FSL R10-2964. Next base: position 126,755 of record NZ_WIWH01000002.1, read on the forward strand.
CTTCACGGTGGACACCACGTCGTGGGCTTACTTCTTCTACGAGTGGGCGGGAATTCCGGGCACGCTGCTGTGCGGCTGGATGTCGGACAAGATTTTCCGCGGCAATCGCGGGCTGACCGGCATTGTCTTTATGTCGCTGGTGACCGTCGCAACCCTGGTTTACTGGCTTAACCCGCCAGGCAACCCGACCGTGGACATGATCGCGCTGTTTTCAATCGGCTTCCTGATTTACGGGCCGGTAATGCTGATCGGTTTGCAGGCACTGGAACTGGCACCGAAGAAAGCCGCAGGTACTGCCGCAGGCTTTACAGGGCTGTTCGGCTACCTGGGTGGCTCGGTGGCGGCCAGTGCGGCCATGGGCTATCTGGTTGACCACTTCGGTTGGGATGGCGGCTTTGTGCTGCTGATCAGCGCGTGCCTGCTGGCCATCGCATTCATGATCCCGACGCTGCGCCACAAGAACCAGGCCAGCGAAGAACGTGCGGTAACCGCTCCCGCTTAAGGCGCAATCGGTACGCAGCGCTTGAGCCGCGCCTCCAGGTTTCGATCTGGCATGGCGTGGCTGCGCAGGGCACTTACGGTCTGCTCGACATAATCGCGAGTAGTGCCGTAGCGCCCGCTGGCGTTGGCCAACACCTGGCTCAACACGTCATCCGGCAGGTTGCCCGCATAGCTGGGCAAATGCCGCTCCAGCACAAAGCCCAGGGCCTGCACCTGGCTGCCATCGTCCAGTCTGCACGTCAGCCAGTGCGGGCGATACGAGGGCACCGGCATTTCGCGAAGCCACAAGGCATGCAGTGAGGCGTCCAGGTTTTCTTCTGGCAAGCGATAGGCAAAGCCACTGCACGACCCCCCTCGATCCAGACCAAAAACCAGACCTGGCCACTGCGGTGTGCCGCGATGCTCGTGAGACCACAGATACAGCCCGCGATGGTAGCCATGCACCCGCCCACGCACGCGCTCGACCGCCGTGCACTCAGGGCGCCAGATCAATGAACCATAAGCAAATAACCAGACCGGCCCGCCCTGATGGCGCGCCATGGTGCTGTGCACGGAGTTGAGCAGTTGCTCTGGAGTCAACGGTGCCCCGAGATCAAGCTGCGGGGGGTAGATCGAGTTTAAACCAGCAGATTCAATAACAGTCATAACGGGGAAATGGATCCTGCAAACATGACGTAACAGAAACTAATCCACCAATCTTATATCACTGCACACTCAATGATCTGACCAACCGGACAGGCTGCTGACAGGCGCGAAACAGGATAATCAAGCCAGCGACTCAAACCAGGCGAGAATCGGTTACGCGCCAAATAAGCACAAACACCCAATAAGAAAAAGAAAATTCCTACAAGCATATATGACATTGCTTAGGTACTGCCTACACCAATTAAAACAGGATAGGTACCTCTGGATAGCTGTGCACCCTACGCACACTTCAAATAATCACCAGAAGGTGCAAAATGCGAAAAAAAGTTCTCTGCTACTGTTTACCGATACTTGCATACACCAGCACAACCCTGGCGCAAGACAATACAACACAGGACGACAAAGGGTTCTGGTACCTGCAAACCAGCGTATATACCCGACACTTTTCACCTGACTCCGAGCACAACAACAATCAGGATTTGATTGGTATTGAACGCAATGAAGCTTCGGGGCTGGTCTATGGAGTGGCCACCTTTCGCAACTCATTCAGCCAGCGATCGTTTTACACCTACGCGGGCAAACGCTTTGATAGCGACACTTATCCTGTTTACTTGAAGTTGACGGGCGGCCTGCTGCAAGGTTACCGCGGCGAGTACAAGAACAAGATTCCCCTCAATCGCTTCGGCATTGCGCCGGTGATCATTCCCTCAGTCGGCGCCCACTACGGCCCGGTAGCCGCCGAGCTGGTGTTGCTCGGCTTCAATGCCGCCATGATTACCACTGGCGTGCGTTTTTAAGGTCGTGGGCAGTAGGCAAACACGTCGGCACGCATCTGGTGCGCATCCATGCCGGCCGCCACCAGCGCGTCAAGGGTGCCGTAGATCATCGCCGGCGAACCGCTGGCATATACATGCACACTGGCCAGATCGCTGATGTCTTCGCACACGGCTTCATGCAGCATGCCGCAGCGCCCTTCCCAACCACACAAATCACTCACTACCTTATGCAGGAACAGGTTGGGGGTTTTCTCCCATTCGGCCCATTCATCCAGGGTGTAGAAGTCTTCCGGGCGACGCACGCCCCAGTACAAATGCACCGGATGCTTGAAACCCTTGGCACGGCAATGTTCGATCAGGCTGTGCATTTGCGCCATGCCGGTGCCCGCAGCGATCAGCACCAACGGCCCGTCCGGCAATTCAGACAAGTGTGTGTCACCAAACGGCAGCTCCAGGCGAACCATCCTGTTGCGCTGCAACTGCTCGATCAGCTTGCGGGCGCTGTCTTCACGCACCAGTACATGCAACTCCAGGTCGCGCCCCGAGTGCGGTGCGCTGGCCAGCGAGAATGCCGACTTGTCACCGTTTTCACGCTCCAGCATCACGTATTGCCCGGCGTGATAACGCGGCGGCTTGCCCGCAGGTGCGCGCAAGCGCACCCGCCACACATCGCCCCCCATATCGACACACTCGGTCAACTGACACGCCAGGCTACGCACCGGTAATTCTCCCAACGCAAGCACGCCATCCCACAACACCACACAGTCTTCAAGCGGGGCCGCCAGGCAGGTATAAAACTCGCCATGATCACGCACGTCTCCCGCCTGCTCGACCTGGCCTTCAACCAGCAAGGCCGCACACACGTGGCAATTACCATTGCGACAGCTCTGCGGGCATTCATAGCCCAGACGCTGCGCCGCATCCAGAATTCGCTCGCCAGGCAAGGTTTCCAGTACCGCACCTGAAGGCTGCAAGGTTACACGCATCAATCTATTCCTAATTGATTCCAGATGTCATCGATCCGGCGAGTGACCGCCTCATCCTTGACGATGACCCGACCCCATTCACGGGTGGTTTCACCCGGCCATTTGTTGGTTGCATCCAGGCCCATCTTCGAACCCAGGCCGGAAACCGGTGAGGCAAAGTCGAGATAGTCGATTGGCGTGTTGTCGATCATTACCGTGTCGCGCTTGGGGTCCATACGCGTGGTAATGGCCCAGATGACGTCGTTCCAGTCGCGGGCATTGATGTCGTCGTCAGTCACGATAACGAATTTGGTGTACATGAACTGGCGCAAAAACGACCACACACCCAGCATTACGCGCTTGGCGTGCCCCGGATACTGCTTTTTCATGGTCACGATGGCCATGCGGTACGAGCAGCCTTCGGGCGGCAAGTAGAAGTCGGTGATTTCAGGAAACTGCTTTTGCAGGATCGGTACAAACACTTCGTTGAGCGCCACGCCCAAAATCGCCGGCTCATCCGGTGGACGGCCGGTGTAGGTGCTGTGATAGATCGGCTTGACCCGATGGGTGATGCGCTCGACAGTAAACACCGGGAAGCTGTCCACTTCGTTGTAGTAACCGGTGTGGTCGCCGTACGGGCCTTCGGGCGCCATCTCGCCAGGGTGGATCACGCCTTCAAGGATGATCTCGGCAGTGGCCGGCACTTGCAGGTCGTTGCCGCGGCACTTCACCAGTTCGGTGCGATTGCCCCGCAGCAAGCCGGCAAAAGCGTATTCCGACAGGCTGTCGGGCACCGGGGTCACGGCGCCGAGAATGGTCGCCGGGTCTGCGCCCAGGGCCACGGATACCGGGAATGGCTGGCCGGGGTGTTTTTCGCACCAGTCACGGTAGTCCAGTGCACCGCCTCGGTGGCTCAACCAGCGCATGATGACCTTGTTGCGGCCAATCACCTGCTGACGATAGATACCGAGGTTCTGACGGTCCTTGTTAGGGCCTTTGGTCACGGTCAGGCCCCAGGTAATCAGGGGCGCCACGTCGCCAGGCCAGCAATGCTGCACCGGCAGCATGGCGAGATCTACGTCATCCCCCTCAATGACCACTTCCTGGCACACCGCGTCCTTGACGACTTTCGGCGCCATGGCAATGATCTTGCGGAAGATCGGCAACTTGGACCACGCATCTTTCAGACCTTTAGGCGGCTCGGGCTCCTTGAGGAACGCCAGCAGCTTGCCGATTTCCCGCAGCTCGCTGACAGACTCGGCGCCCATGCCCATTGCCACGCGCTCTGGCGTGCCGAACAAATTGCCGAGCACCGGAATCGTGTGGCCAGTCGGGTTTTCGAACAGCAAAGCCGGGCCTTTGGCACGCAGCGTGCGGTCGCAGATTTCAGTCATCTCCAGGACTGGAGAAACGGGAATCTGGATGCGTTTCAATTCTCCGCGCTGCTCTAGCTGCTGCACGAAATCCCGAAGATCCTTGAATTTCATTGACGGTGGCACCCCTAAAATAGGCGTACATCCTACCTGCTATGCCGGCCGCTGGCAGCTTATCGCTGCTCAGCGGGCGGTATTGGCCTGCTCCGGGGCACGCAACGCCAGATCATCGAACAGCGGGGCCAATGCCGGGAGAACCAGGCGAGCGCCGATTTCGGACAAGTGATTGTCATCGGTATACAACGAATGACCGTCCTGTTCGGCCCGGCACAACCCCGAGGCATCACACAACTGCGGGGTCGGGTCCAGTACCTGCACATTGGAATCAGCAGCCGCGATATCGGCAAACAGCCGGTTGATAAACGCTTTTTGCCTGAGGTGGTCTTCAACCGGCATGCCGACTTCGGCGGTTGGCTGGTGCAGCATCGCCAGGCGGCTCAGGCGGTACGGCGGATTGAACGGTTGCAACGGCGCCTCCTTCATCAGCCATACGCGGTACCCGGCCTTGCGCAATTGCTCGACCTTCGCCCGCAAGCCATCGGCCAACCGTTGTTCGGCGACCGCGCGGTCATAGTGGCCATTGCCATCGCGCAACGCATGGCCGTGATCGCCCTTGGCATCGCCATACAAGTACAGGCTCCAGCGGGCTACCAACAGGATGTCGCGCACTGGCTCGGTCGCCAGGGTGCGCTCGACACGACGGTTGTAATCGGCGCACCGCGTACCGTGCTCCAGCCCCTCAAGCGGCAGGCAACCGGCCGAACTGGCCAGCATCACATTGACGCCATGCTGGCGGGCGCTTTCTTCCAGTGCCGGGATCAGGGCCGTGGCGTGGCTGTCGCCCCACACCAGCAACTGAGCCGGCGCGGCGGGCGATAGTCCGTAACGGCAGAACGGCGTGTCGGCCGGGCTCTTGTCATCGGTGATGCAGGCCATCAGCTCACGTCGCCATTCGCTGGCCCGCGCATATTGCAACGCCTGCTCGGACAAACGCGACGGCAGGCCATCGGTCCAGCGCAGCGCCTGGCCGGCGATACCCAACACCAGAATGCCCAAGCCCGCCGCGATGAGAATCTGACGACGGCCAGCCAATATTCGACGCTCACGAAACGGCGTTTCGACAAAACGCCAGGACAGATAGCCGAGGATCAACGTCAGCGCAATCAACCCGCCCGTCAGCACGGGACTAAACTCCTCCGCGCCGGCATAACTGCCAAACACGAAAACCGGCCAGTGCCACAAATACCAGGAATAGGAAATCAGCCCGAGCCCGACCATTAGCCGCGTGCTCAACACACGCCCGACCCAGGTGCTCTGATGCTCATTGGCCCAGATCAGGGCCACCACGCCCAGCACGGGCAGCAACGCCGCGGCACCCGGGAACGGTGTGCTGTTGTCATAGCCGAACACGGCAACAAGAATCAGCCCCATGCCCAACAGGCTGATAGCTTGCGCTGCCGCCGGGGTCAGGCGCTTCTGGCTGGCAGGCGCAATCGCCAGCATGGCACCGGCCAGCAGTTCCCATGCCCTCATCGGCAACAGGAAAAACGCTTTCTCGGGATGCTGGGCCACGGCCCAGACGCTGAGCCCGAACGACACCAGCAACAGGCTGAACAAAGCCAGCCGCCAGTGTTTGAATCGGCTGGACAGCAGGGTCAGCAGCAAGGGAAAGACAATATAGAACTGTTCCTCAACCGCCAGCGACCAGGTATGCAGCAGCGGTTTTAGATCGCTGGCCGCATCGAAATAGCCCTCCTGGCGCATAAACAGCAGGTTGGAAACGAACATCACCTGGTAGCGCACCGAACGCCCCAGCTCTTCGTAGTCCTTGGGTGCCATCAGGAGCCAGCCCACAGCCAGCACGGCGGCCATCATCACGAACAAGGCCGGCAGGATTCGCCGCGCGCGACGGGCCCAAAACTCGACAAAACTGAAGCGTGCCGCCTCACGCTGGCGCCAGATGATCGAGGTAATCAAATAACCGGAAATGACGAAGAACACATCGACGCCAACGAATCCGCCTGAAAAACCCGGCACACCAAAGTGGAACAGTACTACGGCAATCACGGCAACAGCTCGCAGGCCATCAATGTCCCTGCGATAAACAAGAGAAGTCATATACGCTCAATTTCGCTAATACATTGTTTTTATTGACCGAAGTTAAGCACAAACCTTCCTTTTTTTTGGCATAAAAAAAGGCGCCCTCGCGGGGCGCCTGATTTTTGTGCGAGAAACCGTGTTACTTGCGTTTCATCGACAAGAAGAACTCATCGTTGGTCTTGGTCTGCTTAAGCTTGTCGACCAGGAACTCGATGGCTGCAACTTCGTCCATCGGGTGCAACAGCTTGCGCAGGATCCACATGCGTTGCAACTCGTCGTCTGCAGTCAGCAACTCTTCACGGCGGGTACCGGAGCGGTTGATGTTGATCGCAGGGAAGACGCGTTTTTCAGCGATCTTGCGGTCCAGAGGCAGTTCCATGTTGCCAGTGCCTTTGAACTCTTCGTAGATCACTTCATCCATCTTCGAGCCGGTTTCAACCAGCGCGGTAGCGATGATGGTCAGCGAGCCACCTTCTTCGATGTTACGCGCAGCACCGAAGAAACGCTTTGGCTTCTCAAGGGCGTGAGCATCGACACCACCGGTCAGTACCTTGCCGGAGCTCGGGATAACGGTGTTGTAGGCACGGGCCAGACGGGTGATGGAGTCGAGCAGGATCACCACGTCCTTTTTGTGTTCGACCAGGCGCTTGGCCTTCTCGATCACCATTTCGGCAACCTGCACGTGGCGGGTTGGTGGCTCGTCGAAGGTGGAAGCAACCACTTCGCCGCGAACGGTACGCTGCATTTCGGTTACTTCTTCAGGGCGCTCGTCGATCAACAGAACGATCAAGTGCACTTCAGGATTGTTACGCGAAATGTTCGACGCGATGTTCTGCAGCATGATGGTCTTGCCCGCTTTTGGCGGAGCAACGATCAGACCACGCTGACCTTTACCGATCGGAGCACAGAGGTCGATCACGCGACCGGTCAGATCTTCGGTGGAACCGTTACCGATTTCCATCTTCATGCGTACGGTCGGGAACAACGGGGTCAAGTTCTCGAAGAGAATCTTGTTTTTCGCGTTCTCGGGACGATCGTAGTTGATCGTGTCGACTTTCAGCAGTGCGAAGTAACGCTCGCCTTCTTTTGGCGGGCGGATTTTACCGACGATGGTGTCGCCGGTGCGCAAGTTGAAGCGTCGAATCTGGCTAGGCGAGACGTAGATATCGTCAGGGCCTGCCAGGTACGAGGCGTCAGCGGAGCGAAGGAAGCCGAAGCCGTCCTGGAGAATCTCCAGCACGCCATCACCGGAGATTTCCTCGCCGCTTTTCGCGTGCTTTTTGAGCAGGGAGAAAATCACGTCCTGCTTGCGCGAACGGGCCATATTTTCTATGCCCATCTGTTCGGCCAATTCGAGCAGTTCGGTAATCGGCTTTTGCTTGAGTTCAGTCAGGTTCATATAGGAATGACGTAATCATTTATGGGGAGGGAAATTAAGCTTTGGGCTTAATGAGGCCGCGCCGCAGAGAAGGCGACAGGATCGCGTACTAATTCGATAAGGAGTGCGTCGGCGACGGCTTGCAGGGGGCAATGGAGAAACCAGTGCGGGGCCGAATGTACCACTTGAGTTTCATAGCGTCTAGTCCTTGAGCCATGAAAAAGCCCCGCATTTAGCGGGGCTTTTATCGACGCTTAGATATTGGCGTCGAGGAATGCAGCCAACTGCGACTTCGACAGCGCACCGACCTTGGTGGCTTCAACGTTGCCGTTCTTAAACAGCATCAGCGTAGGAATACCGCGTACGCCGTGCTTGGCCGGGGTTTCCTGGTTTTCATCAATGTTCAGCTTGGCAACAGTCAGCTTGCCTTTGTAAGTCTCTGCGATCTCGTCCAGAACCGGCGCGATCATTTTGCAAGGGCCACACCATTCAGCCCAGTAGTCGACCAGTACAGCGCCTTCAGCCTTGAGAACATCGGCCTCAAAGCTAGCGTCGGTGACGTGTTTAATAAGATCGCTGCTCATGGAAGTCTCCGTGGTTGTAAGCAAAAACGTAGCACATCATAGCTGTCATCACCGCGTTCAGGAAGGTGAGGGACGATTGACTCTCACTATAGTGGTGCATGAGTGCAGATATCGCCCGTTTCAGGAGCCGTCGGGGGTGACGAAGGCAATCCCGGTTCGCGAGGCCGCCTGGCGAATGTGCTCGCTCATGGCCTTTTGTGCAGGGCCGCTGGCATGACGGGCCAGGGCCCGGAGGATTTTGCGGTGCTCCTGCCAGGTTTCCATGGCCCGCTCCGGGCGGATAAACGGCAGCTTCTGGCTTTCCAGAAAAATATCGCCACGGGTGATCAGCATAGTGGCCATTGCCTGATTGCCACTGGCACGCAGGATCAGTTGATGGAACTCGAAGTCCAGCTGCGCGGCACGCTCAAAATCCCCGGCGCGTAACTCATGGCGCATTGCCTCGACATTGTCCTGCAACACATCCAGTTCGTCGCGGGTCAAGCGCACCGCCGCCAGCCCCGCAGCGAAACCTTCCAGTGCGTATCGCAGCTGGAAAATATCCTGCGGGCAGGCCTGGGCTGCATAGGGCCAGTCCGTAACCGGAACAACCGGGACATCTGCTTGCGCAGCCTGCACATACACGCCTTTACCCGGCTGCACACTGATCACGCCCAGGGCACTGAGCGAAGATAACGCCTCGCGCAGCGATGCCCGGCTGACCCCCAACTGCACCGCCAGCTCGCGCTGCGACGGCAAGGCATCTCCCGGCGCAAAAGCGTTTTCGACGATCAATTTACGAATGGCCAGCAATGCCACTTCGGGTACGGCCCGTGCGCTTGAATTCATCACAACTCGGCTTGATCGGCTCAGGAAAGGCGTAGTTGTAAAGCTATTGCCAACGCTCGGCAAGTCACGCCCCAAGCCGGTTCAAGCCCTGTGAGAAACGCCCGATAGAGGTGCAAAAAACGTCATCACTGTTCAGACCAGTCAGACCGCCGCATGCCTTCTGAAATCAGCCCTGGCGGTCATAAAAGCCCTGTTGGCATGGCCTGTGCTCTGGCTCAACGGCGCACACCACCGCGCGCCCTTTCCGGAGAATTGCCATGACCCAGCGTTACAGCGCCTTGATTTGCGCCTTGTTCGCCAGCCTGATGCTGAGCCAGGCCCCGGCTCACGCCAGTGACCTCGATGAGGTGATGGCACGCGGCACCCTCAAGGTCGCAGTCCCCCAGGATTTTCCGCCCTTCGGCTCGGTCGGCCCGGACATGCAGCCTCGCGGGCTGGATATCGACACCGCCAAATTGCTGGCCGATCAGCTCAAGGTCAAACTTGAACTGACGCCCGTAAACAGCACCAACCGTGTGCCCTATCTGACCACCGGCAAAGTCGATGTAGTGATTTCCAGCTTGGGCAAAAACCCGGATCGTGAAAAAGTCATCGATTTTTCCCACGCTTATGCGCCGTTCTACCTTGGCGTATTTGGCCCGCCAGACGCGCAGATCAAGACCCTGGATGACCTCAAGGGTAAAACCATCAGCGTGACCCGTGGCGCCATCGAAGACATCGAACTGACCAACGTGGCGCCAGCCGGCGTGACCATCAAACGCTTCGAAGACAACAACTCGACCATCGCCGCGTATCTGGCAGGCCAGGTGGACCTGATCGCCAGCGGCAACGTGGTGATGGTCGCCATCAGCGAACGCAACCCCAAGCGCATCCCGGCCATGAAACTCAAGCTCAAGGATTCACCGGTCTACGTCGGCGTGAACAAGGGCCAGCCCGAGTTGCTGGACAAGGTGAACCAGATTCTGGCCACGGCCAAGGCTGACGGCAGCCTGGAAAAAAACGCGCTGCAATGGCTTAAAGAGCCGCTGCCAGCTGACCTCTGACACTTTGCGACGGGGTCAATCATGGCTTATCAGTTCGACTTTTTACCGGTGCTGCAAAACAGCGACCTGTTATTACGCGGCGCCCTGTTTACCCTTGAACTGACAGCGATCGGCACAGTATTCGGCGTCAGCCTGGGGATTGTCGGCGCCGTGGTCCGGGCGTGGAATATTCGACCTTTCGCTGCGTTGTTCGGGTTGTATGTCGAGTTGATCCGCAACACGCCGTTTCTGGTGCAGCTATTTTTTATCTTTTTCGGCTTGCCGGGCCTGGGTGTGCATATCAGCGAGTGGCAGGCCGCGGTGCTGGCGATGGTGATCAACCTGGGTGCCTATTCCACGGAAATTATCCGCGCAGGTATTCAGGCGATCCCCAAAGGCCAGCTGGAAGCAGCATCGGCACTGGCCATGAGCCGATTCGAGGCGTTCCGCCATGTGGTCCTGCAACCGGCGCTGGCCAAGGTTTGGCCAGCCCTGAGCAGCCAGATCATCATCGTGATGCTCGGCTCGGCGGTCTGCTCGCAAATTGCCACTGAAGAGCTGAGCTTTTTTGCCAATTTCATTCAGTCGCGCAATTTTCGCAGCTTCGAAACCTACGTCCTGACCACCCTGATTTACCTGTGCATGGCCTTGTTGATCCGCCAGTTACTGAACTGGTTCGGCCGCCGCTACCTGAGCAGGAGTCGCTGATGGATTTCACGTTCTGGGACATCGTGCGTAACTTGCTGACGGGTTTGCAGTGGACAGTCGCCCTGTCTCTTGTTGCGTTTATCGGCGGCGGCTTTATCGGCTTGCTGGTGTTGCTGATGCGCATTTCCAAAAGCCGCTTCGCCCGCACTCTGGCGCGCGGTTATATAGAGCTGTTCCAGGGTACGCCCCTGCTGATGCAGCTGTTTTTGATCTTCTTTGGCATTGCCCTGCTGGGCATCGATATTTCGCCGTGGATGGCCGCGGCCCTGGCGCTGACATTGTTCACCAGTGCCTACCTGGCCGAGATCTGGCGCGGCTGCGTCGAGTCGATTGCCCACGGCCAGTGGGAGGCCTCGGCCAGCCTGGCACTCAGCCCGCTGGAGCAATTGCGCTACGTGATCCTGCCGCAAGCCTTGCGGGTCGCCATCGCGCCGACCGTCGGCTTTTCGGTGCAGGTCATCAAAGGCACTGCCGTGACCTCGATTATTGGATTCACCGAATTGACCAAGACCGGCAGCATGCTGGCCAATGCCACCTTCGAGCCTTTCATGGTCTATGGCCTGGTGGCTCTGGGTTACTTCCTCTTGTGCTACCCCCTGTCGCTCAGTGCGCGCTATCTGGAAAGGAGACTGCATGCCTCTGCTTAGAGTTACCGCCCTGCATAAATACTACGGCGACCACCACGTGCTCAAAGGCATCGACCTGACGGTCGAACAGGGCCAGGTGGTCGCTATCATTGGCCGCAGCGGCTCGGGCAAGAGTACCTTGCTCAGAACCCTGAACGGGCTGGAGTCCATTAACGACGGGGTGATTGAGGTCGATGACGAATACCTGGATGCCGCCCGCGCAGACTTGCGAAGCCTGCGCCAGAAGGTCGGCATGGTGTTTCAGCAGTTCAATCTGTTCCCGCACCTGAGCGTGGGCGAAAACGTCATGCTGGCCCCGCAAGTGGTGCAAAAGGTGCCCAAAGCCAAGGCCGCCGAACTGGCGCGCCAGATGCTGGAACGGGTGGGGCTGGGCGACAAGTTCGACGCCTTCCCGGAGCGCCTGTCGGGCGGTCAACAGCAGCGGGTGGCGATTGCCCGGGCTTTGGCCATGTCACCCAAGGTGCTGTTGTGTGATGAGATCACCTCGGCCCTCGACCCGGAGCTGGTCAATGAAGTGCTCAGCGTGGTGCGTCAGCTGGCCCGTGAAGGCATGACGCTGATCATGGTCACCCACGAGATGCGTTTTGCCCGTGAAGTTGGCGACAAACTGGTGTTTATGCACCAGGGCAAGGTGCATGAAGTGGGTGACCCCAAAGTGCTGTTCGCCAACCCGCAAACCCCGGAACTGGCGAATTTCATCGGAACGTTGTAGTCACTGACGAGGTACGAGGCTACGGGAATCGTAGAGCCTGAAAACACGAGGCCTCGGATAACAGCTAACCTCATTGCTTTCGTGCTCCACATCAAGGCAGGTGATATCACGCGTTGGCGCGAGCCTTTGATCGTGGCACGATGGCCGGGTTATCGACCGAGACCCCTCAACCATGCCCCAATCCCAAGCAAGGAATCCGTCCCTGATCGCCGCCATTGATCTGGGTTCTAACAGCTTTCACATGGTGGTGGCCAAGGCCCAGAACGGCGAAATCCGCATACTTGAGCGTCTTGGTGACAAGGTGCAGTTAGCTGCCGGCATCGACGAAGAACGCAAGCTCAGCGAAGAATCCATGCAGCGCGGGCTCGATTGCCTCAAGCGTTTCGCCCAACTGATCAACGGTATGCCGTTGGGTGCCGTGCGTATTGTGGGAACCAACGCATTGCGCGAGGCGCGCAACCGCAACGAGTTTATCGTGCGTGCCGAAGAGATCCTGGGTCACACCGTTGAAGTGATTTCCGGTCGTGAAGAAGCGCGCCTGATCTACCTGGGTGTGTCCCACACCCTCGCCGACACGCCAGGCAAACGCCTGGTGGCCGACATCGGCGGCGGCAGTACCGAGTTCATCATTGGCCAGCGTTTTGAGCCCCTGCTACGCGAAAGCCTGCAAATGGGCTGCGTCAGCTTTACCCAGCGCTATTTCCGCGACGGCAAGATCACCCCGGCACGCTACGCCCAGGCCTACACGGCTGCGCGTCTCGAAATCATGAGCATCGAGCACGCCCTGCACCGCCTGACCTGGGATGAGGCCATCGGCTCTTCGGGTACCATTCGGGCCATTGGCCTGGCGCTCAAGGCGGGCGGTCATGGTAACGGCGAAGTAAACGCCGAAGGCCTGTCCTGGCTCAAGCGCAAGCTGTTCAAGCTGGGCGACGCGGACAAGATCGACTTCGAAGGCATCAAGCCCGACCGTCGCGCCATCTTCCCGGCCGGGCTGGCGATTCTTGAAGCAATCTTCGACGCCCTTGAACTGCAACGTATGGATCACTGTGACGGCGCCCTGCGCGAAGGCGTGCTGTACGACCTTCTGGGCCGCCATCACCACGAAGACGTGCGTGAGCGCACCCTCAGCTCGCTGATGGACCGTTACCATGTCGATCGCGAGCAAGCGGCACGGGTTGAACGCAAGGCGCTGCGCGCCTTCGATCAAGTGGCCAAGTCGTGGGGCCTCAAGGACGGTGTATGGCGTGAACTGCTGAGCTGGGCGGCCAAGGTGCATGAAGTCGGGCTGGACATTGCCCACTATCATTACCACAAGCACGGCGCCTACTTGATAGAGCACTCCGACCTGGCTGGTTTCTCACGCGAAGACCAGCAAATGCTCGCGCTGCTGGTGCGCGGCCATCGTCGCAACATTCCTAAAGACAAGTTCGCCGAATTTGGCGAAGACGGCATCAAGCTGATTCGCCTGTGCGTGCTGTTGCGCTTTGCGATCCTGTTCTACCACATCCGTGGCAACCAGGAAGCCTCGCAGGTGAAGCTGCGCGCCGAGGGCGATCACCTGGACGTCATCTTCCCCGACGGCTGGCTGGAACAGAACCCGCTGACCCAGGCTGACTTCGAACAAGAAGCGCAATGGCTGACCCGGGTCGGAATTGTGCTGACGGTTTCCTGACCGGGCACAACTCAAACCAACTGTGGGAGCGAGCAGGCTCGCTCCCACAGTCGTTACAGCGTTATACCGATGGCCCGGTACTCACGGCCAGTACCGGCAGGCTCAGACGCTCAAGCAGCGTGGCTTGCGCACTGCGCGGGTTCTGGTTGCCCGTTGGCGTATTGCGGATATACCGCCCGTCCGACTGAAGGCTCCAGCTGTGGGTGTTGTCCGTCAGATAGCACTCAAGCTCCTTCTTGACCCGCAGAATCAGCTTTTTACCCTCGACCGGGAAGCACGTCTCAACACGCTTATCGAGATTGCGCTCCATCCAGTCGGCACTCGACAGGAACATCTGCTCCTCGCCGCCATTGAGGAAGTAGAACACCCGTGTGTGCTCCAGGAAGCGACCGATGATCGAACGCACATGAATATTGTGCGAAACGCCGGCAATCCCGGGACGCAGGCAGCACATCCCGCGTACCACCAGATCAATACGCACGCCGGACTGACTGGCCTTGTACAGCGCACGGATGATTTTCGGATCGGTCAGCGAGTTGAACTTGGCGATGATATGCGCCGGCTTGCCTTCAACAGCGAACTGGGTCTCGCGGGCAATCATGTCCAGCATGCCCTTTTTCAAAGTGAAAGGCGCATGCAGCAGTTTTTTCATGCGCAGCGTCTTGCCCATGCCGATCAACTGGCTGAACAACTTGCCGACGTCTTCACACAGCGCGTCGTCGGAGGTCAGCAAGCTGTAGTCGGTGTAAAGCTTGGCGTTGCCGGCGTGGTAGTTGCCGGTACCCAGGTGCGCGTAACGCACGATCTCCCCCGCCTCACGGCGCAGAATCAGCATCATCTTGGCGTGGGTCTTGAAACCGACTACGCCATAGATCACTACCGCACCGGCAGCTTGCAGGCGACTGGCCAGTTGCAGGTTGGACTCTTCGTCAAAGCGCGCACGCAACTCGATCACCGCGGTCACTTCTTTACCGTTACGCGCCGCATCAACCAGCGCATCAACGATTTCCGAGTTGGCGCCGCTGCGGTACAGGGTCTGGCGTACGGCCAGCACATGCGGATCCTTGGCAGCCTGGCGAAGCAAGTCGACGACCGGAGTAAACGACTCAAACGGGTGCAGCAGCAAGATGTCCTGTTTGCTGACCACGCTAAAAATGTTCTCGCTGTTCTGCAACAGCTTGGGAATCGCCGGGGTAAACGGCGTGTATTGCAGCTCAGGGTGGCTGTCGAGGCTGGTGATGCTGAAAAGGCGTGTCAGGTTGACCGGACCATTGACCTGATACAACTCGGTCTCATGCAGGCTGAACTGCTTGAGCAGGTAGTCGGATAGGTGCTTGGGGCATGTGTCAGCCACTTCCAGGCGTACGGCATCGCCGTATCGACGCGAGAACAACTCGCCACGCAGCGCACGGGCCAGGTCTTCAACATCTTCGGTATCAACCGCCAGATCGGCGTTACGGGTCAGGCGGAACTGGTAGCAGCCTTTCACCTTCATGCCTTGAAACAGGTCATCGGCGTGGGCGTGAATCATCGACGACAGGAACACATAGTTGTCGCCTGCCCCACCCACGTCTTCAGGCAATTTGATCACGCGTGGCAACAGACGCGGTGCCGGGATGATCGCCAGGCCTGAATCACGACCAAAGGCATCGATGCCTTCCAGCTCGACGATAAAGTTCAGGCTCTTGTTCACCAGCAACGGGAACGGGTGCGTCGGGTCCAGGCCAATCGGCGTGATGATCGGCGCGATTTCGTCGCGGAAGAACTTGCGTACCCACGCCTTGATCTTGGTGTTCCAGTGCCGGCGACGGATAAAGCGCACCTGATGCTTTTCAAGCTCGGGCAACAGAATGTCGTTGAGGATCGCGTACTGGCGATCCACATGGCCGTGGACCAGTTCGCTGATGCGGGCCAGCGCCTGATGCGGCTGCAAGCCATCGGCACCGGCCTGCTCACGGGCGAAGGTGATTTGTTTTTTCAGGCCTGCGACACGAATTTCGAAAAACTCATCCAGGTTGCTGGAAAAAATCAGCAGAAACTTCAAGCGTTCAAGCAGCGGATAGGACTCATCCAGCGCTTGTTCCAATACGCGAATGTTGAACTGTAATTGCGACAACTCACGATGGATGTACAGGCTGCTGTCATCAAGGCCAGGAACGGCAATCGCCGGATGCACCGCCGCGTGCGACTCGGCCGCAGCAGGCGCATGGGCTTGCTGTTCAGGCGGGGTTTCAGGGACTGGCTCAACAATCGGCTGAGCTTCAGTGGCAACGATTTCAGCAAGTCCTTCGGTATTCATTGAATGTTCCTGTAAGAGCGGGTTTGACTCTCGTAACAGTTAAGCGACACCAGCAGTCAAGTTGTCAGAATGCCATCAACGCCTGTGGGTTTAAACCGCTCCCGGGCGCTTTATGCGGGCCAGAGACTGGTTAGAGGCCGATTTGTCGAAATTGTTTCCTGGGCAACCGACGCAGACACTGTGGGAGCGGGCTTGCTCGCGATTCAAACACCGCAGAGTTTCAGATTGACTGAGTCAACCCCATCGCAGTCAAGCCAGCTCCCACAGGTTCGAAGCAATAATCACCTGCGCGCATGGTTATAACGCTTCGCCATGAACACTAGATGACAACGCTAATGATGTAGGTCAAATACACATGATTTGTAGGACTTGTTAACGCAAAGTCACATTTCGATACTTTCCCGAACGTCCCTTAAGGCGTAGGCTGCGCGTTCATTTCGCCAGCATCCAGACAATGCTCCAACAATTTCTTCAAGAATTCGGCTACTTCGCCCTGTTTCTAGGGACGTTCTTTGAAGGTGAGACCATTCTGGTTCTCGCAGGCTTCTTGGCGTTCCGCGGATACATGGACCTCAAACTGGTCATGATCGTGGCATTCCTCGGCAGTTATGCCGGAGATCAGCTGTGGTACTTCCTGGGGCGCAAGCACGGCCGCAAACTGTTGGCGCGCAAACCGCGCTGGCAACTTATGGGCGACAAGGCGCTGGAGCACATTCGCAGGCACCCGGATATCTGGGTCCTGAGTTTCCGCTTCGTCTACGGCCTGCGTACCGTCATGCCCGTGGCAATCGGCCTGTCAGGCTACCCTCCGGGCCGCTATTTGCTACTCAACGGTATTGGTGCGGCTATCTGGGCCATTGCCCTTGCTACCGCCGCCTATCACTTTGGCGCCGTGCTCGAAGGCTTGCTGGGCAACGTCAAGAAATATGAGCTGTGGGTGCTCGGTGCCCTGCTCCTGATCGGCCTGTGCCTGTGGGCCCGCCGCCGCTTCAAGAATGCACGCCTGGCCAGACAGACCGCTCTTGAAGAGAAAAACAAGAGTAACGCCGAAGTCAGCAACCCGCCAGCCGAGTGATACGGTTTCTGCACACGTAGAGCCCCATCACGCTCAACAGGGTGTAACTGGACAGGCCGACCCAGCCCAATGCGCTGGCCGGCCACAGACCGGCCACAGGGGCCAGCCAGACCAGTGGCAGGTTGAGCGCCAGGCGCAGCCACTCAAGTTTCAGCGCCCAGGGCCGGTTCTCCAGACCTGCCCCCAGCACAAACAGCCCCAACGCCATATACCCCCAGCCCAGCATCAGCGCCTGGGGCGACAACGTCTCGCCCAGATTCAGCAAATAACTGCCCAGCGCCAGATAAACTGCAAATTGCGCCGCGATATACACCTGTTGGCGCCGTGCCAGTGGCACCTCGAATTTTACAAACCGGCTCAGGTCCGGCTTGTTTATCGGGTACTTCGCCGCTACATCCGCCGGACGCCAGCCCGTGGGCATAAACCAGATCCGCAGCTTGTCCCGCCAGCGCTCGGTACGCTGCGCATCAGCCAGCAACTGGCCATAGAACTGCCAGTTGGCCCACAGCGGGTTCCAGCTTTGCAGCGGCGTGGTCACGCCGAAAATCACCGGTTCGGCGTCGTCTTCTTCCTGAAAAGTGCCGAACAAACGGTCCCAGACAATGAACACCCCACCGTAATTGCGATCCATATACAGAGCATTCTGCGCATGGTGAGCCCGATGATTGGAAGGTGTCACAAACAACCACTCGAACCAGCCCAGCTTGGGCACATGGCGGGTATGGACCCAGAACTGATAGAGCAGGTTGACGGTGGCCACGGTGACAAATACCGGCAGCGGCACACCCAGCACCGCCATTGGCAGGTAAAAGACCCAACCAAGCACAAACCCGGTGCTGGTTTGGCGCAGGGCGGTGGACAGGTTGTAGTCTTCGCTCTGATGATGCACCGAATGCGCGGCCCAGAGCACGTTGCGCTCATGCCCCAGACGGTGATGCCAGTAGTAGCAAAAATCGTAGAAGACAAACGCAAACAGCCACACCCACAGGCTGTCTTCGGGCAATTGCAGCAGCGCCAGATATTTCAGTGCCAGCGCGTAGGTGATCAGCCCCACGCCTTTGGTCAGCAAACCGGTGGTGGTCGACAGCACACCGGCGCTCAGGCTGCTGATAGTGTCAGCCAGGCGATAGGTGTGCATTGCGCGCCAGCGGTCGGCCAGCAGCTCGACAGCAATCAGCACAAAGAAAAACGGTACGGCATACAGAATCAGCTTCATGGCACACCCCGAGCGGTATTCCATCAAGCGTAGGCGCACTTGCTGCGAAACCCTATGGCATCAAGCGCCAAATCAGGCGACATTAATGCCATGAACAAGGAGATCGACATGACCACTAAAAAAGTTGCCGTGATTCTTTCCGGCTGCGGCGTCTATGACGGCGCCGAGATCCACGAAAGCGTGATCACCCTGCTACGCCTGGACCAGCGCGGCGCCAAAGTGCAGTGCTTTGCCCCCGACATTGCGCAACTGCATGTCATCAACCACCTGACCGGCGAGCCAATGCCCGAGTCACGCAACGTACTGGTGGAGTCAGCGCGGATTGCCCGGGGCGAGATCAAGGATATTCGTGAGGCCAAGGTCGAGGATTTTGACGCCCTGATCATACCGGGCGGGTTTGGTGCCGCCAAAAACCTCTCCAGCTTTGCCACCGATGGTGCTGCGTGCTCGGTTCAGGCTGATGTGCTGAGCCTGGCCGAAACCTTTGCCGAAGCTGGCAAACCGATTGGCCTGATGTGCATCTCACCTGCCATTGCCGCCAAGATTTATGGCCCAGGCGTGATCTGCACCATCGGCACCGACGCAGATACCGCTGCGGCCGTCACCAAAATGGGTGGCACCCACCAAGAGTGTGAAGTGTCGGAAATTGTCGAGGACAAGGCCCGCAAGCTGGTCAGCACCCCGGCCTATATGCTCGCCAAATCCATCAGCGAAGCAGCGTCGGGGATCAACAAGATGGTTGACCGCGTGCTTGAGCTGACGCAAAAAAACTGATCAACCCCGTGCCAGCCGGGTCAGGATACGGTCCAGGGCATTGGCGAACGCCTGCTTGTCGCGTTCGCCATAGGCGCCCTGCCCGCCACTGACCTGGCCTTGCTCGCGCAGATCGGTAAACAGATTACGCACCGCCAGGCGCTCGCCCATGTTTTGCGGGTCAAACTCCTTGCCGCGCGGGTCCAGCGCGGCAACGCCCTTTTTGACCAGCCGGTCGGCCAACGGCACATCGCTGCAAATCACCAGTTCGCCGGGCACGGCGTGCTCCACCAGATAATCATCCGCCGCATCCGGGCCGCTGGGCACCACAATCAGTTTGACCAGGGCGTAGGTCGGTTTGATCTGGCTCTGCCCTGCCACCAGCACCACCTCAAACTGACGCTTGAGAGCGAACTTGATGACCTGATCCTTTGCCGCCTTGGGGCAGGCGTCTGCGTCGATCCAGACACGCATAGAGAATTGCTCCTGAGTGTTGCCGCTCCCACTGAGGGGAGGTGTATAAGGATTTAAGAAGCCTGCACCCGACGCTTTTCCGCCAGTTTGCTTCGGCCGTACAACACGATAATTGCCAAAATGGCTACGGCCTGCGCACTCAGCGAGTACGCATCTGCATGAATACCCAGCCAGTCGAAGTCGAAGAACGCGACAGGCCGCGTGCCAAAGATGCCCGCCTCTTGCAGCGCTTTCACGCCATGCCCGGCGAATACCACCGACAGGGCGCAGAGCAAAGCCGCGTTGATGCTGAAAAACAGCGCCAATGGCAATTTGGCCGAGCCACGCAGGATGATCCACGCCAGGCCCATCAGCAAGACCAGTGCCGTGGCGCCGCCCGCCAGTACCGCGTTGTGGCCCGCCGGGCCGGCTTGCAGCCACAGGGTTTCGTAGAACAGGATCACTTCGAACAGTTCGCGGTACACCGAAAAGAACGCCAGTATCGCGAAGCCAAAACGACCGCCACCGCTGACCAGGCTGCTTTTGATGTAATCCTGCCACGCGGCGGCGTGACGTCGGTCGTGCATCCATACCCCCAGCCACAGCACCATGACGCTGGCGAACAGCGCAGTACAACCTTCCAGCAGTTCACGCTGGGCACCGCTGACGTCAATCACATAGGCCGCCAGCGCCCAGGTCGCCAGCCCGGCCACCAGGGCCAGACCCCAGCCGACGTTGACACTGCGCACCGCCGATTGCTGGCCGGTATTGCGCAGGAAAGCCAGGATCGCGGCCAGCACCAGAATTGCTTCCAGGCCTTCACGCAGCAAAATCAGCAGGCCGGAGACATAGCTCAAAGTCCAGCTCAGGCCATCGCTGCCCAGCAGCCCGGCAGATTCCTTGAGCAAGACTTTGGCCGCTTCCAGTCGCTGCTCGACCTGCTCGATCGGCAAGCCGTCCTGCAGCGATTGCCGATAGGCCATCAGGGCTTTTTCAGTGTTTTTGCGCACATTGGCGTCAACGTTATCCAGCGAGCTTTCAACGAGTTCAAAACCTTCCAGATAAGCCGCCACCGACAGGTCGTAGGCTTGCTCACGGTCACCGGCGCGGTAAGCCGCAAGGCTTTTATCCAGGGTGGCGCTGGTGTAGTCGAGCAGCTGCGCCGGGCCGCGTTTGACTTGCGGCGGCTGCGCCCGCTGGGCACGGAACGTTGCGGTCGCCTCGGGGCCTTCAGCCGCCAGCACTTCATTCGGGGTTTGACGGGCAAGGTCCGCCAGG
The DNA here is from genome assembly GCF_009600035.1 of Pseudomonas sp. FSL R10-2964. Lineage (NCBI taxonomy): Bacteria > Pseudomonadati > Pseudomonadota > Gammaproteobacteria > Pseudomonadales > Pseudomonadaceae > Pseudomonas > Pseudomonas sp. FSL R10-2964. The sequence goes on from NZ_WIWH01000002.1 coordinate 147,803, forward strand.
TTGTAGGTTTTGTCTGCCTTGCTGGCACTCGGGTCGGCACTCAGCCCGGCGATGTAGGTGGCCAGGTCCCAGCGCTGACGCTCGTCCAGCTGATCAGCAAACGAAGGCATATCGGTGCCTTCAACCCCCAGGCCAAGGGTGTTGTAGATCGCGTAGAGGCTCAGCCGGTCCAGGCGCTGCGCGTCACGCAGGTTCGCAGGCGGCGGCGTCATACCGACACTGGCAGGGCCGTCACCGGCGCCGGTTTCACCGTGGCACACCGAGCAATGCTGGGCATACAAGGGTGCGCCACGGGTAGGGTCAGGGGTAATGGCGGGGGCCTGGCTGACCTCGTAGGCCACCGCCAGTTTGGCACCCAACTGACGTGCTTCATGCGCAACGGCGGTGCCGTCTACACGCTGTTCGATGGCGCTTTGCAGGGCGTTCACGCCTTGCAGCAGCTCCTCACGCTCAGGGCGTTGCGGCAAGTCCGCGAGCAGGCCTTTGAGCACGGCCAGAAACTCGAGTTGCTCGCGGTATTCGGTCTCATCAATAACCTTGCCGTTTTCAACTGTAGGCGGATAGTCAGCACCAATGTAGTCAATCAGGTGCAGCGCTTGTGAGGCGCCTTCCGGGGTGTTGGCAGAGGCAACAAGGCTGCACAACGCGAGCACGGGCAACAATAGCCATGCCAAAAAACGCGAGCGGGAGGTCATCGATCAATCCGGATGGAAATGAGAAGTAACATATTGTTTACCGTTACTGGCTGCCGACTCAAGGCCCTCGTATGCGATCGCGCCGTAAATCAGCGAATTGCAATTCTGCGATTGAACTGGCCAAACATAGCGAGCCTTGGAGATTGATAGCCCCTTTATTGCAAGTGCTTGTGGGTTAACTATCGCCACAAATGTAGGCAATTTCCCAAAGTGATTAAACACAGCCATCACGCCCTGATTAAGGCTATTTCCCCTCCGCCGACGCTGCTAAAAATACCGATCCTTCACCACAACTGATCACCCGTACTCGGGCCCGGTCTCTGCGGTATCGACAAGTATTTATGGTTTATACGCCCGGGGACACTCATACCCATGACCGCTCGCGCCCTTAACGCTCTCATTTTGAGCGTGCTCACCTTACTGACTGGATGCTCGGTATTTCGTAGTTATGACAGCGAACTGCAAGCCACCAACCAGCAGTTGTCGGCTGGCAATGTCGATGGCGCACTGGTCCTGCTCGAACAAAACAACAGCAGCCAGAACAAAGACCTTCTCTACTACCTGGAAAAAGGCGAGTTATTGCGCGCAAAGGGCGACCTTGCTGCAAGCCAGAAGGCATGGCGCAACGCTGACAAATTGATTTATGCCTGGGAGGAGTCGGTCAGGCTCGATACCGCCAGGTACCTCGCACAGTTCTCCAGTTTTCTGGTCAACGACAAAGTCCGCCGCTATGAAGGCCATGACTACGAGAAAGTCTGGTTGAGTACGCAAATGGCTCTGAATCTGTTGAACCTTAACGATTTCGAAGGTGCCCGCACGGAAATCAAAAAAACCCATGAACGCGAAGCCCTGATCACTGAACTTCGGGACAAGGAATACTTGAAACGTGAGCAGGAAGCAGAACGCAGGGGAGTACGAGCCCGGTTCAAGGATCTGCGTGGCTACCCGCTGGAAAGTCTTGATGCACCCGACGTACTGGAGCTGAAAAATAGTTATCAGAGCGCCTTTAGTCATTATTTGGCGGGCTTTGTTTATGAGGCTTTGGGTGAACGAAGCCTTGCCGCACCAGGCTATCGAAAGGCCGCAGAACTGCGCCCCAACACACCTCTGATCGAGCAAAACCTGCTGAACCTGGACAAACCAGAGGCCCGCAGCGATGAAAGCGAAGTTCTGATAGTGCTGCAAAATGGCTTTGCACCGGCGCGAGACTCAATACGTCTCCCACTGCCATTAACCATCAGCAACAACCTCGTCATTACGCCGCTGTCATTTCCGGTGATCAGGCCTTACACCCCCAATACGCCCCTCACCCATGTCGTCGTCAACGGCCAGCTTCATCCCCTCACCTTGCTTAACACCACCACGACCATGTCGCGTCGCGCCCTGCGCGATGAACTGCCGTGGATCCTCCTGCGTAGCAGCGCGCGGGCTATCACTCGAGGCGTCGCACAAAAACAACTCAATGACGACAACCCGCTGGCCGGCCTGCTTCTGGGAGTTGCTTCGACTGTTCTGGAAGACGCGGATACGCGCACCTGGCGCACCCTGGCAGACAACACATATGTGGTGCGTTTACGCCTCAACCGTGGTGAGCATCAAATTAGCCTGCCCGACATCCCGGGCAGTACGCCGATACGCTTAAGGGCCGAACGCGGCTATCAGGTCATCACGATACGCACGATCGGTAATCGCGTTTTCCACCATGCCACCGCTGGCAGTACTACACCCGTCACCCCCCCGCTGGCTTTCATAAGCCGACAAAAACCCTGAGGAACCCACGATGCGATATTTGCTCTCGGGCGCTCTGGCGCTGTTTTTACTGATCGGCTGCGCCACACCGTCACCTCCACAACCCAACAGTGCAGCAAGCAAGATTACGGTCATGGGCAAGTTCAAACATATCTCTGCCGGAGCGATCCGCGTAGCGCGTGTTAATGGCTTCATGACCGTAAACGCCCAGATGACCAACACCAGCCGCCACAACCGATTGGTTTATTACCGCTTTACCTGGCTGGGCAAGGACGGGTTTCCAGTTGCCAATGAAGAAGGCTGGAAAACCATCACCCTGTACGCCAAACAAAACACTTTTATTCCTGCTATTGCACCAGTGCCTCAAGCCAGGGATTTCCGCCTGGAAGTGAAAACCCCCTGAGCCTGTAGCCTTTGTCACACCTGGAGAGCTATTCCATGCTTGCACGCACTTCATTACTCGCCCTGATGCTGATTCTGATCAGCGGGTGTTCCAACACTTCGCCAGTCATCGGCGGCAAAAACATAACTTATGGCGACACCAAGGCTGTGGAACTGATCACCAATGAGTTTGGCTCGACTGACCTGCAGATGATCGCCGAAAGCATGACACGCTCCCTTGCGCAGTCCGGCATTCTTCAGGGAAGACCGGTGGTGCAGGTCTACGATGTGAAAAACAAAACCAGCGAGTACATCGACACCCGCCAGATAACAACGTCGATAAAAACCCAACTGATGAAAACCGGCACCGTTCGTTTTGCGAGCGACAACACCGACATGCAAAGCCAGGTCGACCAACTTCAGTTGCAAAACCAAAGCGGCTTGTACAAAAAAACGACGATCAGCAAGACCGGTAACATGATCGCAGCCAAATACCGCCTCGAAGGCTCCATTACCTCGATTGTGAAGCGCAGCAAGGACTTCAAAGATGTTTTCTACACATTCAACCTGCAACTGGTCGATCTCGAAAGCGGCCTGGCGGAATGGATGGACGAAAAAGAAATCCGCAAAACAACGGAGCGCTAAGCGATGCGTATCTGGATATGCGTTATCAGCCTGCTCTGTATCTGGGAAGTTCAAGCTGCCCCCAAAATAGCCGTGACCGACCTGGCTTATGAGACCCGCGTACAGCAATACGTCCAGTCAACCACTGCACGTAACCGTTTTCAGTCCGGCCCGTACCACGCCAATGGCTCGGCGAGCTACCAGACGTACGAGAGCCGCAACAGCTACATCCAGCAAATCGAGTTGCGCAATTTCAGTGGCGATATCAAAGGAAAGATTCTCAAATCCGGGTTGTTCCGACTGGTGCAGGCCACGCCTTACAAAGCCAGCGACAAAACGGATGTTTATGACGTCATCAAGCGCATAAAGGCCGGTCATTTCAAAGGCGCCGACTACGTTCTGTTTGGCACGGTGTCTGACATTGATTTCACCCGGGACCTCAACGCACTGGCCAATACCAGGAGTTATTCGGCGATACTGGGGTTGACGCTGGTTGCTGACTTCAGCCTGATCAACACCCGTACCCTTGAGGTCACCTCAGCATTCACTGCCATGGGTAAAGGGGAGGACATCAAACTGACAAACCGCCACGATCTCAGAGTGTCCCTTAACCGGCCCCAGGTTATACGCGACGTAGCCGCAACCCTTGGCGAGGACGTGGTACGGCAACTACAAGAGCAACTGACAGGCATTGCACCTCAGCCGCCAAAGAGCGCGCCAGCACCACTCAACAGACTACCCGAGGATGAAGCTGCGGTGATTCTGCGCTGAGCCATGAGCACAAGCCAGTTGTCGCTCAACAGCTGAGATCAGACCGACATGTAATGCTGAGCCATGAACTCGACAAAAACACGCACTTTGGGGGCCAGAAGGCGGGCGTGCGGATAGAGGGCAAAGTAATGACGCTGGCCTGCGTTGTAGTCGGGAAGAATCTGTACCAACTGGCCGCTTTGCAAGTTCTGTTGCACCGTCGCCCGTGTGAACGCGGCAATGCCCAGACCGGCCAATGCGGCGCTGTGGAGGGAGGTAATGGTGTCGGTTTTGAAACGTCCGTTGAGCGCCACCACCACGGTATCAGCCCGCGCCGAATTCAACCGCCACTCATTGCTCCCCGTAAAACCGAGTAACTGATGGGTGGCCAGCTCGTCGACCTGGCGTGGCAAGCCTTGGCGACTGACATAACCGGGTGCAGCCACCAGAATCAGATCGGATACGGTCAGTTTCTTGGCCACCAGCGAGGAGTCTTCCAGGGGGCCGCTGATGCGCAGTGCAAGGTCGAAGCGCTCAGCCACCAGATCAACAAAACGGTCCTCGCAGGACAGGTCTACCCGGATCTTGGGGTAGCGTTGCTGGAACCCGGGCAACCAATTGCCCAACTCCAGCGTCCCGATCACCAAAGGCACGCTGATACGCAGAGTCCCTGACGGTTCGCTGCCATCGTCGGCAACAGCCAACGCCGCTTGGTCGAGCCGCTGCAAAATGTCGAGGCAGGCCGCGTGATAGCGCTCCCCTGCCTCAGTCAGGCTCAAGTGCCGGGTTGTGCGGTTGATCAACCGCACACCGAGTTGTGCCTCCAGATGCTGTAAATGCCGGGACAATGTCGAAGACGTGGTTTCCCATTGCTCGGCTGCTGCCGAAAATCCACGATTCTCGACGATGCAGCAAAACGCCCGCATGGCCAGCAACTGATTCATCGATTGAGATTCACTTTAGAGGCAATTTAACGATCTGCGCCGTAGTCATGACATCGCCAAAGGTGTCTTCGACTGAAGCCAGGGCTGCGCGGTGCAGGCTATTTGCATCAATGCTCGAGCCGTCTGCCCGGGTAATACTGCGGGTAGCGGAAGCATCAGATGCTACCACGACCTGGTACCCCAGCGGCGCAGCGTCCCGAGCGCCGCCGGCCACGCAGGCATGGGTCATCAGGCCGGCAATAATTACCGTCTTGATGCCTTTTTCCTTCAGCAGGCGGTCCAGTTCAGTGCTGCCAAAAACGCTCACGGTGGTTTTTTGCAACACCGTATCACCCGCGCGAGGCAGCATCTGCGGGTGGAATTTCACACCTTCGCCGTCCAGCGCAAAAACCGCTGAGCCCGCCGGGGCGATATGCTGAATCTGATAAACCGGAATCCTGGCCTTGTCCGCGAATGCAATAAGCTCGCGAGTCTTGTTGAGTGCCTTCTGGCCGTCCGGGATCGGCAACCGGCCGGTGAAGTACTCCTGCTGAAAATCAATCACCAGTAAAGCCGTAGAGGTCGGGTCAAGACGATCAATCGGAACAGCGCCAGACATGGCACGGATAGTGGGGTTGGGATTGACGGCAGGCTCAGCCGCGATGGCTGAAGTTGCCGCCAGACTCAGACAGGCGAGCAATGAGGACAGTAGTTTGGGCATTGTAAAAGTCATATGAACCTCTGGTTTGGAATGATGCAACGGAGGGTAAAAGTCTAAAAAGACCGATACCTCGCAACAACGCCAGGGCGCGCATATGACTTATGCGCTTTTTGCACAGATTTCAGTTTGTAGCGCGATGCAACGTCGCCAGAAAACCCGCCGCGCCAACAAACAGACCGGCAAAGGTGCGGTTCATCCGGCGCTGTTGTTGCGGCGTACGCAGCAGACGCAGGACCTTGGACGCCAACCCTGTGTAACCGGCCATGACGATCAGGTCGACGCAGATCATGGTCACGCCCAACGTCAGGTATTGGGACACCAGCGGCGCTGCCGGGTTTACGAACTGCGGCAGCACCGCGAGCATGAACACCAGCGCCTTGGGGTTGCTGACGTTGACCAGAAAGCCGCGAAATACGAGAGCCAGCGGCTTGCCGATGGGACGCACGGCGGCGTCATCGCTCAGATCAGCCGGCAGGGCACGCCACTGTTTGACGGCGAGGTAAACAAGGTAAGCCACGCCGAACCATTTGATGGCATAGAAAGCGGTAGACGAGGCTGCAAGGATGGCGCCGACACCGGCTGCGACAATGGCGATTTGCAACGCCAGGCCCAGTTGCAGGCCCAGGGCATTCCAGTAACCGCGCCAGAAACCATACTGCAGACCGCACGACATCGAAGCAATCGCGCCAGCGCCGGGGGACAGGCTGATCACCCAACAGGCAGCAAAAAAGGCCAACCACGTTTCCAACGACATCGCACACCTCGGACAAGATCTGTAACAAGTCCCTTAAGCTAATGCGTTGGTTGAAAATTGACCACAAATTTCTGAGGGTAGTTTTGACTCTGCGGGAGCGTTACAGGTCGCTTTCTCGCCAGCGGCGTACCGAGCGCTGGAAGAACAGACTGTTGGGGACTTGCACCATGCTGCTACCACTGCCCGATTCAGCGGGCTCGATCAGCGTGGTGTAAAGCAGATTGATGGCCACCACACGGCCTTTGACGCCGGGCTTGTCCAGCGTGTCGAGCAACTCCACCACGTCGCCAATGCGAAACGGCCCCACGGTAAAGATCAACACTGCACACAGCAGATTGGAAAGCACGCTCCACATGGCGAAGAAGGCAATCGCCGCCACCGCCACAAAGCCCGACAGCGCCGTCCACAACACGGTGGCCGAAACCCCCAGACGTTCCAGCACGACGATCACCGCACTGCCCATGATGAACCAGCGCAAACCGCCGCGCAGCGGCATCATCAGCTGTGGCGGGAACGGATAACGCTCGCCCAGCCGCGTCAGGAAGCGCGCCACGACACGTTGGGAGAAGTAACCCGCCAACAGAATCAGCAAAATCTGCACACCGATCCACAGCGGTGCGATCAGTTCGGCGGGCACTGGCAAGTGCAGGGCTTCCATCAGGACAGGGCTTCCAGTTCTGCTTGCATGGACTCAAGCAATTCCAGCGCTTCCATCCACCGCTCTTCCAACTGGCTTTCGAGCACTTTGAGCTTGGCCTGTTCCGCCAGCAGATCACGCAATTCATCTTTGCGCGCAGCTTCGTAAACGGCACTGTCGCCCAGGCTGGTTTCGATTTTCGCCAGCTTTTCGTTGACCTTGCCCAGCTCGCTCTCAAGCTTGTCAGCTTCGCGTTTATGCGGTGCCAGCTGCTGACGCAACGCTGCAGCGGCCTGACGTTGAGCCTTTTTATCGGTCTTGTCAGGGTTGACCAGCGTGGTGCTGACCGGCGCATTGCGCAAACGGTAGTCGGCCAGCCAGCGCGCGTAGTCTTCGAGGTCGCCGTCAAACTCCTGAACCTTGCCATCGGCAACCAGCAGGAACTCATCCGTAGTGCTCTTGAGCAGATGGCGATCGTGGGACACCACCAGCACCGCGCCGCTGAACTCTTGCAGAGCCATGGTCAGCGCCAGACGCATTTCCAGATCGAGGTGGTTGGTCGGTTCGTCGAGCAGCAACAGATTCGGGCGGCCCCAGGCTATCAACGCCAGCGCCAGACGGGCTTTTTCGCCACCGGAGAAGTTCAGTACCGGCTCGTCGATCCGCGCACCCCGGAAGTCGAAACCACCGAGGAAGTCGCGCAGGGTCTGTTCGCGCTCGGTCGGCGCCAGACGCTGCATATGCAGCAACGGGCTGGCCTTGGAATCCAGTGAGTCGAGCTGATGTTGGGCAAAATAGCCAACCACCAGATTCTCGCCACGGGCCAACCGACCCGACAGTGGCTCCAACTCGCCTGCGAGGTTTTTGATCAAGGTCGACTTACCCGCGCCGTTTGGCCCGAGCAAGCCAATACGGGCGCCCGGAACCAGTTGCAGCTTGACCTTCTCGAGGATGGTTTTGTCGCCATAACCCAGGCGCGCATCGGACAAGTCGAGCAACGGGCTGGAGAGCTTGACCGCTTCGCGGAACACGAAGTCGAACGGCGAATCCACATGGGCCGCGCTCAGCTCTTCCATACGCTCAAGGGCCTTGATCCGGCTCTGCGCCTGACGGGCCTTGGTGGCCTGGGCCTTGAAGCGGGCGATATAGCTTTCCATGTGCGCACGTTGCGCCTGTTGCTTTTCGTAGGCCTGTTGCTGCTGGGCCAGACGTTCGGCACGGGCACGCTCAAATGCGCTGTAACCACCGCGATACAGAGTGATTTTGCGCTGATCGACGTGGGCAATGTTGTCGACCACGGCATCCAGGAAGTCCCGATCGTGAGAGATCAGCAGCAAGGTGCCAGGGTAATTCTTGAGGAAGTCTTCAAGCCAGAGAATGGCGTCGAGATCCAGGTGGTTGGTCGGTTCATCGAGCAACAAAAGATCCGACGGGCACATCAGGGCCTGAGCCAGGTTCAGGCGCATCCGCCAGCCACCGGAAAAATCGGCAACCGGGCGATCCATCTGTTCGTTGGTAAAGCCCAGTCCGGCGAGCATTTTGCGCGCCCGTGCATCGGCGGTGTAGCCGTCGGCGCTGTCCAGCTCGGAGTGCAGGCGCGCTTGCGCAGCACCGTCCTCGTCAGCTTCGGCCCTGGCCAGATCGGCCTGCACCTTGCGCAATCGCTGGTCGCCATCGAGCACATAGTCGATCGCAATGCGGTCGAGGGTGTCGATTTCCTGGCGCATATGGGCGATCCGCCAGTCGGCCGGGAGCAGACAATCCCCGGAATCAGGCGTCAACTCACCCAGCAGCAAGGCGAACAAAGTGGATTTACCGGCGCCATTGGCGCCGACCAGACCGGCTTTGTGGCCGGCGTGCAGGGTCAGCTCGGCGTCTTCTAGCAGACGTTGCGGGCCACGCTGTAAAGTCAGGTTCTGAAGTCGGATCATAATGGCGGCGGAGTCTACCAGCTTCCCTCTCAACTGGCGCGAATTGCACTATGCAGACTGACCTGTGGAATTACTGTTTGAACCTCTATGCCCGACCTGGGGTGGAGCAGGCCTGCCTGCAATTGCAGGACCAGGGTGTGGATGTGTGTGTGCTGCTGTGTGCAGCCTGGCTTGAGGAGCGCGGCGTGGCCTTCGACAAGGCGCGCCTTGGGCAACTGAATGCCTGTGCCGGACCCTGGCAGCACGAAGTGGTTCAGCCGTTGCGACAACTGCGAACACGCTGGCGCGAAGCAGCCGCGCACGACGATGCACTGGCGACGCTGCGCGTACAGGTCAAGGCATTGGAGCTGGAGGCCGAACGGATGTTGTTGCGGCGCCTGGAATCCGTGACTCAGGGCTGGTCGAAAACGCAATCGCAGGATACCTGCGCCTGGCTGCAGAAGATGACGGTCGATGCCGGTCACCCTGATTGCGACGCGCTGCATACGCTGCGCGTCGCAATCAATCGCGCTTAAGAAGCGCTGGCTGGGGTCGTAGCCGAGTTTGTAGCGGTTACCGGAGTTGACGCCGGGGTTGTAGCGGGTGCCGCGGCGGCGGACGTCACGGCGGGCTTGGCCGGAGCCGCGGCCGGTTTGGCAGCTGCTGGCCTTCTTGCGGCAGGCTTGGCTGCTGCAGGTTTAGCCGCTGCGGGTTTTGCCGCAGGCTTGGCCGCTGCAGGTTTGGCCGTTGCGGGTTTTGCCGCAGGCTTGGCCGTTGCGGGCTTGGCCGCTGCGGTTTTAGCGGCAGGTTTGGCCGCTGCAGGTTTAGCTGCAGGTTTGGCCGCCGCTTTTACCGGGGCTTTTGCTGGTACTGGTTTGGCCGCTGCGGGTTTGGCGGTCGGTTTTGCCGCAGCCGTTTTGGACACTGCCGGCTTGGCCACTACGGTTTTTGCAGCAACTGGCTTGGTCGCAGGCTTAGCCGCCGCTACTTTGCCGGCAGGCTTGGCAGCTGCTTTGGCCGGTGCTTTGGCCGGAGCCTTGGCAACCCCTTTGGCAGCCGGTTTTTTCGCTGCCGCTGCAGGCTTGGCATCGCGACTCGACAAAGCCTTGCCAACAGCCTCTTTGACTCGACCGATACCTTGGGCCAACTTCAGGCTTTCTTGAGCATCACGTTTGAGTTGCAGAATATAAGTGCGCGTTTCGCTTTGACGGTCTTTGAGTGAGTCGAGCAGTTGCTCGAGCTCTTTGACCCCAGACTTGGCCTTGGCCTGAGCCTTGGATTTTCCGGCGTTGGCGGCGTCTTGCAGTTTTGCACGTGACTTGTGCAGTTTTTCCTGCGCTTTACCGCGCTGCTTTTCAAGCTTGGCGAGCAGTTTCTCAGCATCAGCCAACGCTTGGGAGCAAGCGTTTTCCAAATGCTCAAGCAGACTGCCTGAGAGCTGTTGGAGCAAGTGCAACGGCGTATTTACGGGCTTCTTATTGGCCGACATGGTTTACCTCCTGGCTGAAGTGAGTGCGGCTCATACTAGACCTCTGCAACTACCGCCGCTAGGGCATGTTGACACTAAGGATAGCTGCACGTTGCATGACGTCGAAAAACTTGTGCTGGATCAATCTTTAACGGCCAAGCCAGCTAAATTCAAAGAGTGCCCAAACGTCTTTTAGCCCCTTCGAATTAAAACATCGGCGCCGCTCGGGCGCTGGCATAATCGCTCGCACATCACGCCGGAGAACCCCCATGCCGCGTTACATGTTTTGGATGTTGTTGTGCCTTGCGCCTGTGGCTGACGCAGCCCCCTCTCCCTCCCCCGACGACGCCCGCGATCTGGCCTACAGCATGGGCGCCAGCCTGGGCGAACGCTTGCGCCAGGAAGTCCCCGAGCTACAGATCCAGGCACTGATCGAGGGCCTGCACACCGCCTACCAAGGCAAACCGCTGGCCCTGACGGATGAGCGCATCGGCCAGATTCTGGCGCAGCATCAGGCTCAAACAGATCCCGGGCAGGCCTCGTCAGGCATCAACGCCGCCCTGAGCGCTGAAGAAGTTTTTTTGCTGGTCGAAAAACAGCAACCCCAGGCTCGCGAGCTGGCCGACGGCATCATCCTGACCGAACTAAAACCCGGCAAAGGCGCCAAGCCCGGCCCACAGGATTCGGTGTATGTGAGCTATGTGGGCCTACTGCCCGATGGCACCGTGTTCGACCACAGCACCCAACCACAATGGTTTCGCCTGGGCAGCGTAATCGCCGGCTGGCGCAGTGCATTGGTACAGATGCCGGTGGGTGCGAAATGGCGGCTGGCGATACCTTCAAGCCAAGCTTACGGCACCCAGGGGGCCGGGGATCTGATTGCCCCCAATACACCACTGGTGTTTGAAATCGAACTGTTCGCTACCCGAAAGTAACCGTCCCGAAAATAAAAAACGGCGCGCCATTGCGCACCGTTTTTTAAATGGATTGTTGCTTAAGCCTGAGCGGCTTCTTTCTGCTTGTGCGCGCTGTGCAGCACTTCGATCAAGCAGTCTTCAAGCTCAAAACGCTCATCAAGCAGAGCGCCCAAAACCTTGATCTCTTCTGCCAGCTTGTCACAGTCAGGGCGATGGGCCTTACCATCACAATGGTCGTTGAAAGCCAGGGCGGCCTCCGTAATCACGTTGATACGCGGATAGATGGTCTCTGCCAGGGCAAGCCCGCGCTCGTCATTGAAGGCCTTGGCCTCCTGATTGAGCTGCTCGTAAATCTCGAAATGGCCTGCGGACACATAGTCGACCAGCAGCTGGCAAAACTCTTTTTGAGGCCCGCGTTTGGGATTGTTTTGCTGCTCCAGCAGAACCGCATAAGCCTTCACAAGTTTACGGCGCTCAAGCAACCAGCGGTCTACCAGTTGGTGGACGCCGTTGAATCGTTCCTGAGCACTCTCGCATCTTTCGAGCATGATGATCTCTCTTCCCTTGTGGGCCCATGCCACCCGACATCAGCCAGGCCTGTGTGAACCAAAACCTGCACGATTGCACGGGCATTGGGCGGCATAACTCCGTGATACGTGCGGGCCAGATTATGCCCGCTTGCCAACTGCTTCAAGGTACCCACGAGAGAAAATTCATACAAGTGTTTAATCCCAAGTGCTACTTCACGTCGCAGTCACGGGGTAATTTGTCCCTGGCAATCGAGCGACTGATCTGAAAGATGGCAAGAACAAGCAGCCCGATAAAGGCCAGCAAGCTCAACTCGGGAATGCTCAAGTCAAAGATGGTCCAGTGAATATGTGTGCAGTCCTCACTGCCACGATAAATCATCGAAATGATTTCACTCGGCGACATGTCGCGCCAGATGCAGGCCAGCTCTGGCTGACAGAGCATCAGTTGATCTGGCGCCAGCTCTTGCAGCCATACCTGCCTCAAGGCACTCGCCGCGCCACCCAGCGCGAACAACATGGAGGCAAGGGAGTAACACAACATGCCAAAACCTTTGGGGCCATGGGCAAAAGCCACCAGGTTGACGAGGCAGAAATCCAGCAAGAAAAAACGCTGAACCTGACATAGCGAACAAGGCTTGAGTCCGGGCCCGTACTCGAGATAAAAAGTGCCGCCCATTACCAAGGCGCCTACTACAAAGGCTAAAAAGAAAATAAAACGTGAAGCTGCCAAGAACATGGCTTTTCCATGACAAAAGAGACAGTTGGTTACGGTAGATGAAAGCCATTAGCCCTTTCAAGGTGACCCTAAGCGGATAGTTCTCGAAGAAACCAAGGAAACCACAACAGAAACACTAAGCCTTTAGAACAAATCATGTAGGAAAAGGCAGATTGCCCCTCGCTCGCTCAATACTGCAGGCAGCCCCACGTGTGCCGAAACACACGCCAGGCTGGCCTCTTCACAGGGTCGTGGCAGTGACTGGCAAGGGGGATGCGAGCAAACGCTCATCCAGCAAATTCAGCCCTTCCTGAAAAAGCTGATTACTGCGCCCCGTATCTCCCAACTGGGCCAGCAGTCGCGCCAGCTCGGCACAGGTTTCGGGGTTGCGCTCCACCTTGAGGCTGCTTTCAAGGTAATCCCGCGCTTTGCCCCACAAGCTGTTTTGCAGGCACAGGCGACCCAGGGTCAACAGCAGGCTGGCATCGCCGGGATGGCTCTTGAGCCAGCCTTCGGCGGCCTGCAACTGCTTCACCGGGTCACTGCCGCGCAGCAGGCCATAGAGGCGCACAAGATGGCTGTCATAACTGCGCTTGAGCGCCCCGCGCAAGACTTCTTCGGCTTCAGTTTGCGCGCCCAGCTGGCGCAATTGCTCGGCATAGGCCAGCACGAGCGCGGGCTCCTGGCGCTGGGCCGAGGTAAGCTGTTGCCAGGCGCGTTGAAGTGACTGCAACCCCGCCTCGCCTTCGCTTTCACGCTGGGCCGCCAGGCTCAGATTCTGCCCCCAGGCCCGTCGCTCCAGCTCGGCCAGCTCCTTGGGCGGCAATACCTTGTCCTTGCGCAGCTCTGGCAACAGGCGGATCAACGCCGTCCAGTCGCCACGCTGCTGGTGCAGACGCTGCAGCTGGCGCAACACCTGAACATTGTGTGGATGGCGCTCATGCATGGCCTGCAAGGTCACCAGCGCGCCCTCGGTGTCAGCACGGTCCACCTGCAACTGGGCATGGCTCAGGGCAATGGCCAGTTCGGCCTGAGGCTGGCGTTCCAGCGCTCGCTCCAGCAGGTTGTCGCTTTCTTCGTAGTGCCCCTGCTCGTTGGCCGCTCGTGCAGCCCCCAGGTAGTAGAGCAATGGCTGCGGCTCGGCTTCGGCGGCACGGGCCAGATGCTTCTGTGCGCTGGCCCAGCGGCCCTCGGCAAGGTCCATCTGGCCTTGCTCGATGGCGATCTGCACTCGACGGCTGCGGTTGCGCCGCGACCACGGGTTGACCAGCCCTGTAGAAGCCGTCACCAGCTCCACCAGCAGCTTGACTCCCCACACCAGCAGCCACAGGACGGCCAGCAGCGCGAGCGTTGCCCAGACACTGGATTCGTAACGGAAATTTTTATAGGCGATCAGCACATAGCCCGCATCTTCAGCAATTGCCAGGCCGATGCAGGCCGCAGCTGCAATCAACAAGAACACAATCACGTAGAAGCGCTTCATGGAAGTGCCTCCTGCGCCGGGCTGGCAGCCGCTTTGACCGGCTCTTGCGCACGCACATGCCGACGCTCAAGGTAGGCCTGTACTGCGCTCAAGGCAGCCGCAAGGTCCGGGGTTTTTACCGTAACCGGCTGCTTGCCGAGTTCAATCACTTGCTCGAGGATTTTTTTGCTCTGCGGGTTATCCGCATTGAAGTTGCCCTTGAGCACATCTTGCGCCTGCGCCAGGGCCTGGGTGTAAACCGACTCCTGGCCATTGAGCGCCGCCCACTGGGCTTGCTCCAGCGCCAGGCTCAAGGCCAGGCGAACCTGGGTCAGGCTTTGGCCAGCCAACAGGGGGCGCACATTTTTGTCGGCATTGAAGTCGATGCGGATGTAGTGCGAGATCTCCTCCCACCACCGGGACCAACGGCTCGCGCCATCGCCATCAGCGGTGAGGCTGGCCAGCGAGTCACCCTGGTTCTGATAGGCCGGGGCCAGCGCACTGAGTTGCGCCACTTGATCACGCAAGGCCGCCAACTGCAAAAACAGTCCGGTGCGGTCCGGCTGCTCAACACTGCGCAATGCAGTCAGGCTTTTGGCCAGTTGCTCACGAGCGGCGAATGAACCCGGATCGTTCTGCTCACGCAAAATCGCGTCCGCGCCCTGTACCAGTGCCTGGGCGCTGGTGACGTCTTGCAGGGCCGACAAGCGCAAGGTGGCAAGACGCAACAAGTGCTCGGCCTCGGCCAGGCGCCAGTCTTTGCGGCTTTCGCCCAGTACGGTTTCCAGGCGCTGGTTCAGGCGCTGCTGATCGCCTTGCAGCTGCACGACCAATTGGCGCTGATTATCCAGTTCACTGGCCGAAGGCAGTTGGTTGAGCCGCGCCAGCAGCTTCTGCTCGCCCTGCTTGATCGAAAGCGTTTGCGCGGCCAGGGCCGGTACGTCGCTCAGCTGCTCTGCGGTGGCAGCTTGCAGTTGACGCACCTGCCATACCCCCCAGCCGCCGACAGCAACACCGGCGGCGCCGAGCAACAGGGCGAAAACCGCCAGGCCATTGCCTCGACCCTGTGGTGCAGGTTCGGTTTTTTTAGCCGGCGCTTCTGGCGCGGGCTGCACGTGTTCTTTGGACAAGACTGTTTCGCTCACGAATCCATCCTTTGCATTAGAAAGCAGGTGCGGGATGCTCCCGCAGCGCCGCCAGCAAAGCCGTGGCGCTTGCACCACGACAATCCACAACATGTTGCGCCCCGGCGCTGCGAGCCAGCTCAGCAACCCGCGGGCTTGGAACAAACAACGGCAGGCACCCAAGCATGGGCCAGGAATCGCCTGCCATCTGCCGTAAATGTTCAAAACCCTGCCCACTGCTGACCACCAGCGCGTTCAGGCGTTCCACTTCAACCCGCCGGGACAGGGTTGCAGGCGGGTATGACGGCAGTACGCGGCGGTAGACTTCAAGGTAGTCGACCTGCGCGCCAATGCTGCGCAGACGATCCGCGAGCAACTCGCGACCACCCTCCCCACGCAGGATCAACACGCTGGGCTGATCCCCCCCCACTGCAGACTTGAACTCGGGCATCGCCAGCAGCGCCTCGCTGTCATCACCCCGTTGAGGGTAGCTAACATCGAGGCCGTAATCGGCGAGAATCTGCGCCGTCGCGGCGCCAACGCTGAACCACTTCTGCCGGGGCGCATGCGGCCAGTACTGGCTGACCAGCTCAAGCCCCAGGCGCGCCGCAGGCTTGCTGACCACAATCACTGCGCAATACCGGTCAAGACCCGCAATCAGCGCAAGCTGAGCATCAGTCATGGTCAACGGGCTGATCGCCAGTAGTGGCAAGCTGCTGCTATATATCCCGGCAGCCGCCAGCTCAGCGGCCAGCGCGGCCGATTCCTCGGCTGGCCGGGTCAGCAGCAAGCGCCAGCCTGTCACTCGTGACCTGCCTCACCATAAACGGCTTTGAGAATATCCCCAGCCCCTTGGGCCAGCAGAGCCTCAGCCACTTGCACACCCAACTCACTGGCGTGTGCACGCGGCGCACGGGCGTCGGCACTGAGCAACACACCGCCACTCGGCTCGCCGACCAGGCCGCGCAGCCAGATTTGCTCGCCTTCAAGCACGGCATAACAGGCAATCGGCACTTGGCAGCCACCGTTGAGATGCTTGTTCAGCGCACGCTCGGCCGTAACGCGCACGGCCGTATCGGCGTGATGCAAAGGCGTCAGCAGGGCATGGATTTCGGGATCTGCGCTGCGGCATTCGATACCCACTGCGCCTTGGCCACCGGCTGGCAAGCTGTCTTCGATGCTGATGGGTGATGTGATGCGCTGTTCAAAACCGAGGCGAATCAGGCCGGCAGCCGCGAGGATAATGGCGTCGTATTCACCTGCATCGAGCTTGGCCAGACGGGTATTGACGTTGCCACGCAGAAAGCGGATTTGCAGGTCCGGACGGCGAGTCAGCAACTGGGCCTGACGGCGCAGGCTCGACGTACCGACAATGCTGCCCTGAGGCAAATCGTCGAGGCTGGCATAGGTGTTGGAAACGAAGGCGTCACGCGGATCTTCGCGCTCGCAAATGCAAAACAGACCCAGGCCTTCAGGGAAGTCCATCGGTACGTCTTTCATGGAGTGCACGGCGATGTCTGCTTCGTTTTCGAGCAGGGCTGTTTCCAGCTCCTTGACGAAGAGCCCCTTGCCGCCAATTTTCGACAGCGGCGAGTCCAGCAGCTTGTCACCACGGCTGACCATGGGCACCAGCGTCACCAAAATACCGGGGTGAGCCTGCTCTAAACGGGCTTTAACGTATTCGGCCTGCCAAAGAGCCAGGGCGCTTTTACGGGTAGCGATGCGGATTTCGCGAGAGGACATGGATCAATCCGTACTGAAAAGATACGGCTGATAATAACAGCTCAGCCAAAACAGCTTTGACTTGTATCAGAAAGTCCTCGGCCTCCCTGGCCCAAAAACGGCGTATCCACGCCTTTTGAGCACGAATTACAGTTGCTGCATCATCTTGCGAACACCCGCCACATGCCTGCGGCTCACAATCAGCGCATCCCCGTTCAGGCCGCGCAGGAACAGCTGGAAATGCCCAAGGGGCGTGCGTTGCAAGCGCTCGATGCGGTCTCGGGCCACCAGTGCATTACGGTGAATACGCACAAAGCGTTCACCAAACTCGTCTTCGAGTGCCTTGAGCGGCTCGTCGAGCAGAACTTCACCGCCAGCGTGACGCAATGTCACGTATTTGTGGTCAGCGATAAAGTAGATCACCTGGTCGATAGGGATCAGCTCAATGCCTTTTCGGGTTCTGGCACTGATATGACTGCGTGGGCCACTGCCGGTTTGCGCGGCAGGCCGGGTGAGTGCAGCCAGCTGGATGCGGTTGGGCCGGTGCGCCTCTTTCAGGGCAGCACGCAGGGCATCTGCGGTGACCGGCTTGAGCACATAGCTGACACCGCTCTCTTGCAGGGCCTGTACGGAAAACTCGTCAGGCGCCACGCAAAACACCACCGAAGGCGGTAGCTCGCGCTCGCACAATTTGGCTGCAACCTGCAACCCGTCGAGGCCTGGCAGGCGGATATCGAGCAAAACGACATCCGGTTTCAGGCTTTCGATCAGGTTAAGTGCCTCTTCGCCATTAGTGGCGCCAGGCTCCAGCAACGTATAGCCCCCGAGCGTGCTGAGCAAATGGCTCAAATGCTCGCGGGCCAGGGTTTCGTCATCAACGATCAGGACATTCATATAGCGCTGTATTCCTGCGTGAGTCTCGCACAAGGATAGCGTAGACAGGTGATGTGACGACTGTCACGGCGATCCACGCTAAGACTAGCGCGAAGGCCAAAAAGTGCCGCAAACCTCACAGCAATATTCACCTGCCTCGATTGCTCGATTTAATACCGGATACGTCTGGCAATCTACAAAGACCTGCTATGACTGATCCATACGACCAACTGTAGACGGTTGCCAAGGCGAAAGTATTCAAACGATACATTTCCTTTCGGAAATTTATTTATACCGCACTTCACACAAAAACCTGCCGAGCTGCGTCAACGCCATGAATGGCAACCCTGTTATGATTCGCGGTAACTATTTGTGTAACTCCCCTCAGCCGATTACGAGCGAATCCATGAGCACCGACAAGACCAATCAGTCCTGGGGCGGCCGCTTCAGTGAACCCGTCGACGCCTTCGTTGCGCGTTTCACCGCCTCCGTCACTTTCGACCAGCGCCTTTATCGCCATGACATCATGGGCTCCGTGGCTCACGCCACGATGCTGGCCAAGGTCGGCGTGCTGACCGATGCCGAACGCGACAGCATCATCGACGGCCTCAAAACCATCCAGAGCGAAATCGAAGCCGGTACGTTTGACTGGCGCATCGACCTGGAAGACGTGCACATGAACATCGAGGCGCGTCTGACCGACCGCATCGGCGTGACCGGCAAAAAACTGCACACCGGCCGTAGCCGTAATGACCAGGTTGCGACCGATATCCGCCTGTGGCTACGTGACGAAATCGATCTGATCCTGGCCGAGATCACCCGCCTGCAAAAAGGCCTGCTGGAACAGGCAGAGCGTGAAGCCGAGACCATCATGCCCGGCTTTACCCACCTGCAGACCGCACAGCCGGTAACATTTGGTCACCATATGCTGGCCTGGTTCGAGATGCTCAGCCGCGATTACGAGCGCCTGGTCGACTGCCGCAAGCGCACCAACCGCATGCCTCTGGGCAGCGCCGCACTGGCGGGCACCACCTACCCGATCGACCGCGAATTCACCGCACAACTGCTGGGCTTTGACGCCGTGGGCGGCAACTCGCTGGACAACGTCTCCGATCGCGATTTCGCCATCGAATTCTGCGCCGCCGCCAGCATCGCGATGATGCACTTGTCGCGCTTCTCCGAAGAACTGGTGCTATGGACCAGCGCGCAATTCCAGTTTATCGACCTGCCCGACCGCTTCTGCACCGGCAGCTCGATCATGCCGCAAAAGAAAAACCCCGACGTGCCGGAATTGGTACGTGGCAAAAGCGGCCGTGTATTCGGTGCGCTGATGGGCCTGCTGACCCTGATGAAAGGCCAGCCATTGGCCTACAACAAGGATAACCAGGAAGACAAGGAACCCCTGTTCGACGCCGCCGACACCTTGCGCGACTCGCTGCGCGCCTTTGCCGACATGATCCCGGCGATCAAGCCCAAGCACGCGATCATGCGTGAAGCGGCGCTGCGTGGTTTCTCCACCGCGACCGATCTGGCCGACTACCTGGTGCGCCGTGGCCTGCCGTTCCGTGACTGCCACGAAATCGTCGGCCACGCTGTGAAGTACGGCGTTGAAACCGGCAAGGACCTGGCGGAAATGAGCCTCGAAGAACTGCGTCAGTTCAGCGATCAGATCGAAGACGATGTGTTTGCCGTACTGACCCTTGAAGGTTCGGTCAATGCCCGTGATCACATCGGCGGCACTGCGCCGGCGCAGGTGAAAGCGGCAGTAGTTCGCGGCAAGGCGCTGCTGGCCAGCCGTTAAGCCTCAAAGCGGCGCCCCTGTGGGAGCGAGCCTGCTGGCGAAAGGTGTTATGGATACCGCGTTTTGCTGGATAAACGCGATGTTCTTGAGACCTTCGCGAGCAGGCTCGCTCCCACAATAGGGGGCGACACCCTGTGTACTGGTTATTTCTTGCTGCTGATCCACGCCAGGAACTGCGGCATGGCGGCGTCCTTGTCCGCGGCGATTTTCTGCACGTGCGGGTTTTGCTGCAGACGCTCCAGCAATGCCTTGGCACCCGGCATGTCGGCCAGCAGGTCGAGACCAAACACCTTGTGTGCGACGCCACAGGCCAGATCAACGCTGAAGGCGAAGTAGATATCCGCCACGCTCAGGGTCTCGCCCGCGACATAAGGCGCGAACTTGCCGTGACGGCCCAGGGAGGCGATACCGTCGAGCAGCTCGGTGCGGGCCTTTTCCTTGATCGCGTCGGGCACTTGCATGCCGAAAAACGCCTCGGGGTAACAGGCGCGGGCAGGCAACTCGATATACAGCTCGATTTCCTTGGCCAGTGCCAACACCTGCGCACGCTCAAACGGATCCACTGGTAGCAGCCTGAGGCCCGATTGGGTTTGCTCGATATATTCCAGGATCACGCTGGTTTCGTTGATAAACCCTTGTTCAACCCCCAGTGCCGGGACTTTGCCGCGGGGGCTGATGGCCAGCGCCTCAGGGGTCTTGCCAGCGAAAAACGGCACTTCTTCAAAGGGCACGCCCTTTTCCAGCAGCGCCAGCTTGACCATGTTGTAGTAGTTGCTGACTGCGAATCCATAAAGCTTGAGCATTACAAAGCCTCCAGGCCGTGTTGGGGTTGGCAGCAGCTGTTATAGAGCTTCGCCATCAGGCTGGCTAGCAGCATCAGCATCCTGAATACCGTTAGACTGCCAACCTTTACCCAAGGAGCCTGCCCATGAGCGAGCCAACCGATATCGACAACGAAGAAGAGTTCGCCGAATCCACCCTGATTCAGGCGATTGAAAACCAGATTGAAAGCGACAACCCGCCTGCTGCCAAAGCCACGTTCAACAAACTGACCCTGGTCGGCTACGAGCGCGACGATATTCTGCAGATGATGGCCCATGTGTTGGCCGTGGAGATTGACGCGATCCTCGAAGAAGATCGCGCCTTTAACACTGAGTGGTACGAAGCCGCACTGCGCGCGCTGCCGACCCTGCCGCCAGAAAAGGACTAAGCCCGGTTCAGGGGCGAATTGCCGGCGCCCGTTGCCAGTCCAGATCCTTGGCAGGCATCGGACGCCCAAACCAGTAGCCCTGGCCCAGGTTGCAGTCAAGGTCGAGCAGGAACTGCGCCTGCTCAACCTGCTCTATCCCTTCGGCATGCACCTCCAGGCCCATGCTTTGACCCAGTGCGATAACCGCTCGCACGATCGCCACATCATCATTGTCCCCAGGCAAGCCGGCGACAAAGCCCTGATCGATTTTCAGCTTCTGCACAGGCAGGCGCTTGAGTCGCAGCAAAGATGAAAAACCGGTGCCGAAATCATCGATGGCCAGGCGCAAACCCAGCACCCGCAGACGATGCATCTGCTCCAGGGCCACTTGCGAGTTGTCCATCACCGCACTTTCGGTCACTTCAAGCTCCAGCAAGGCCGGATCCAGCCCGGTGTCTGCCAGTACCGTTGAAACCAGCGAAAACAGCTCGGGACGGGCAAACAGTCGGCTGGAAATATTCACCGCCACAAACGACAGTTCCACACCTGCAGCCTGCCACTGAACCATCTGCCAACAGGCTTGTTCCAGCACCCAGGCGTCAATCTCGGCGATCAACCCGGTACGTTCCGCGATCGGGATAAACTCACCCGGTGACAACAGCCCCCGCAGCGGGAGCTCCCAGCGCACCAGTGCTTCAACGCCAATCAGGCGGCTGGTTTTAAGGTTGTGCACCGGCTGGTAGTACACGCGCAGCTCGTGCTGCTCCAGGGCGCGGCGCAGATCGCTGGCCACCTCAACCCGGTATTGGGCATGGGCCGTCAGCTCCTCGGTGTACAAGGCATAACCCTCGCGTCCCGAACTTTTGGCCTTGAACAAAGCCGAGTCGGCATTGCGCAGCAATTGCTCGGCGTTCAGAGCATCGCCGGGGAACACGCTGATGCCGACGCTGGCGCTGATAAAGAGTTGATGCCTGTCGACATCGAACGGGCCCTTCATGACCTCCAGCACCTGCTGCGCAAGCCCGGCGGCCTGGCTCGCATGCTCACAGCTGTCGACCAGTACGGCGAACTCATCACCGCCCAGCCGGGCCACGGTAAAGCCTTTGCCGAACACCCTGAGCAAACGCTCGGCCACCGCCTTGAGCAGCAGGTCACCGACGTTGTGGCCCAGGCTGTCATTGATGATCTTGAAGTGATCGAGGTCGATCATCAGCAGAGCACAGCCGGTCTGGTGGCGTTGCGCAGAAGCCAGCGCCTGCTCGGTGCGGTCGGTGAACAGCAGACGGTTGGGCAGGTCAGTCAGGGGATCATGGTGAACCAGACGTGCGAGCTCGGTCTGGGAGTTCTTGATCGCGGAGATATCCGAAAAAACCGCGACATAGTAACTGACCTGGCCCTTGTCATCGGTAATCGAGCGCACGGTCTGCCACTGCGGGTAGACCTCGCCGCTTTTGCGCCGGTTCCAGATTTCGCCGTGCCACTCGCCGCGCTCATCGATCGTCTTGAACATTGCTTGATAAAACGCGGGGCCGTGGCGACCCGACTTGAACATGTTCGGGCGTCGGCCAAGCACCTCTTCGGCCGGGTAGCCGGTTATTTCAACCAAGGCACGGTTGACGTGAACGATCACCCCGCGGCTGTCGCTGACCAGCACCCCTTCACGGGTGCAGTCAAACACCACCGCTGCCTGACGCAAGCGCTCCCTATCCTGAAGCTGGCGCTTCAGACCGGGGTTCATCCCCAAAAAATCGAACAAACGGGCCCGGGCGAAAAAAATCAGTACGGCGCTGAACAGGGCAAAAACATAGCCATTTACCTGCTGCCACCGCACCAACTGTGCTGAATCATCGAAATAACTGTTCAATAAATGATCAGTCATCAGCAGCCAGAAAACCGCTAGCAGCCCGTATAACAAGGCCGTACGCAAGGCATCGCGAGAAGAAACAGACATAAGAAAGTTAATGCGCCTACAAAAAAGTGGGAATTATAGTGTAAGAAACATCCGGGCACTCTTATCTGAAAGGCCGACTGGTTTTATCTGGCTGCATGGTGATAATGCGTGTTGCAGTTTTTTTCATCTTCCCGAGGGCCAAACAGCCTATGTGGTACAACGGTTTTCTCGACTTGTCAGCCTGGCAACTGGTGGCAGTCACTCTGTTGATGACCCACGTGACCATTATCGGTGTCACGGTTTATCTACACCGCTACTCAGCCCACCGCTCGCTTGAGCTCAATGGTGGCCTGAAACACTTTTTCCGCTTCTGGCTGTGGCTGACCACCGCGCAGAATACCCGTGAGTGGACAGCCATCCACCGCAAGCACCACGCCAAATGCGAAACCGTCGATGACCCGCACAGCCCGGTTATCAAAGGGTTATCGACCGTTTTGCGAAAAGGTGCAGAGCTGTATCGTGAAGAAGCGCAAAATCCTGAAACATTGCGTATTTATGGCAAAAACTGCCCTGAAGACTGGATTGAGCGAAACCTTTATTCGCGTTACAAAATGCTCGGCGTGGCGCTCATGCTGGTCATCGACCTGTTGCTGTTCGGTGCTATCGGCCTGACTATCTGGGCCATCCAGATGATGTGGATCCCGGTGTGGGCGGCAGGTGTGGTCAACGGTTTGGGTCACGCGGTGGGTTATCGCAACTTCGAATGCCGCGACGCAGCCACCAATCTGGTGCCTTGGGGCATCATCATTGGCGGTGAAGAGCTGCACAACAACCACCACACCTACCCCAACTCGGCCAAGATGTCGGTCAAGAAGTGGGAGTTCGACCTGGGTTGGGCCTGGATCAAGGTCTTCAGCTTTTTGCGCCTGGCCAAGGTTCAGCGTGTTGCGCCTATCGCCCACCGGGTGGAAGGCAAGGGCAATCTGGATATGGACACCGCCATGGCGATCCTCAACAACCGTTTCCAGATCATGGCCCAGTACCGCAAGCTGGTGATTGCACCGCTGGTGCAGCAAGAGCTGGCCAAGGTCGATCATTCGGTGCGTCATCAGTTCCGCCGCGCCAAGCGTCTGCTGTCGCGCGAAACCAGCCTGCTTGAAGACCGCCACCATCAGCGTATTGAAAAGATGCTGGAGCATAGCCACTCACTGAAAGTGATTTACGAGAAGCGGCTGGCCCTGCAACAGATCTGGGTCAAAACCAGCACCAACGGTCACGACATGCTGGCGGCGATCAAGGAATGGGTTCACGAGGCAGAAGCCAGCGGGATCCAGTCGCTGCGCGACTTTGCCCACCAGCTCAAGACCTACTCGCTGCGCCCTGCAGCGGTTTAAGAGCAAGCGCCCTCACCCCAACCCTCTCCTGGAAGGAGAGGGGGCTGATCTTCAATGTGACGAAAATCCGCTTTTGCCTTTAGTCCCCTCTCCCTCCGGGAGAGGGTGAGGGGCTCTTGATCAACTGCGAAAGCTGCGACATACCCACCCGCAACAAACGCGCCGTCTTCCCGCCGGCCACCTCGGCAATCCCCTCTTCCGACTCCAGATTGGCCACTTGCGCCGCCAGGTTCATCACCAGCGCTTCTCGCGAGTACCCCCCACCACCCAGGTGATACATCGCCGCAATCAACTCCCGCAGCTCCAGCGGCAATCGCCAGCGCGTGCGCAAGGCTGAACCATAGGCTGCGCCAAACTCGGCCAGAGAGGCATCAATAGCCTGGGTATCCAGCTCCCCACCCGCCTGGCGCCACTCCTGCAAGCAACGCACCAAGGCCAGATCACCCAGGCAGTGCAACAACCCGGCGCAGAAACAACGCTCCTGATCCAGATTCAACATGCCTGCCAATGTGCGGCCATAGTCTGCCGCACGCTGGGACAACGCCCAGTAACGCTCGGCGTAGTCCGCCAGGCAAGGATCGCTCAACTGCGCGCTGTACTTGAGAGTAAGCCCCTGGACCAGGTTCACGCTTTGCGCAGGCCCCAGCCGCTGCATGGCTTGCGCAAGGGTCTGGGCCGGGCTCACAAGGTGCTGCGCCGCACTGTTGGCGGCCGCAATCAGCACCGCCGTAATTTGTGGATCGGTGCGTACTTGCTGCTCAAGCCGTGCCAGGTCCACCCCTTCAGGCGTGAGGCTGCCCTTGAGCGCCGATTGCGCATCCACTCTTAGCGGCGCGCCATCGGAAGACGCGCGGCGCTGCTCCAGAAAACGCTTGAGGGTCATGCCTGGCGCCAGTGCCGGTACGTCACACGAAATCTCTTGCCCCGCCGAGAGCAGCAGGCTCTTGAGGCGCCTGGTCAGGCCGGCAATATCCAAGGGTGTGGTCAGATAAGCCGTTGGCGCCAGCGGCAAGGCTTCGCGCACACTGGCGCTGTCATTACGTGCACTCAACAAAATAAATGGCTGCGCTGCAACCGCGCGGCGTTGGCGCACAGTGCGCAACAGATCCAGACCACCTACACCCGGCAGCTCACGGTCAGCAATCACCAGGCCATAAGTTTTCCTGCCCAACTGCGCAAGCGCCTGCTGACCGTCGCCACAGACATCCAGTTGAGCGTCGCAACGTACCGTCAGCACCACTTGCTTGAGCAAATCCCGAGTCCAGGGATCGGCCTCGGCAATCAATACAGTGGGTGCTGCCATTAAATCTACAACCGTCATCCAGTTTGCTCCCCGTGCGATACAGGCACCTTAGTCAAAGGGCGCACGCGGATACAGGCCAAAACACCCAAATAGACGCTTCAGACGCAAAAAAACCGCCGAAGCGGTTTTTTTGTCTATCAGGTCACACCGTCAGGTGCGCAGCTCACGCCAGTTCAGCGAAGCACTCCTCGATGATGGCCAGACCTTTGTCCAATTGCTCGTTAGGCGAGGTCAGCGGTACCAGTACGCGCAGGACGTTGCCGTGAGTGCCGCACGACAGCAGGATCAAACCCTTGTCGCGAGCCTTGGCAACCACTTGTGCCACTGCCGTCGGATTTGGCTTGTGCGAATCGCCGCCTTCGAACAGCTCGACCGCGATCATCGCGCCCAACGCACGCACATCACCGATCACCGGGTGCTTGGCCTGGATAGCCTTGAGGCCGGTTACCAGGCGCTCGCCGACTTCCTTGCAACGGTCCAGCAGATGCTCTTCTTCAAACACATCCAGTACCGCCAGCGCTGCTGCGCAAGCAATCGGGCTACCGGCATAGGTGCCGCCCAGACCGCCTGGAGCGATGGCGTCCATGTACTCGGCCTTGCCGCACACACCGGCCAGCGGGAAGCCGCCAGCGATGGACTTGGCGAAAGTGGTCAGGTCGGCCGTTACGCCCATCTGTTCCATAGCGAAGAACGTGCCGGTACGGCCAGCGCCGGTTTGCACTTCATCCGCGATCAGCAGGATGCCGTGCTTGTCGCACAGCTCGCGCAGACGGGCCATGAACGCTTTCGGCGCCACATAGAAACCACCTTCGCCCTGTACCGGCTCGATGATGATGGCAGCGATGTCTTTAGGCTCGGCGTCGTTCTTGAAAATGCGCTCGATGCTGGCGATGGAGTCATCCACGCTCACGCCATGCAGTTCGCACGGGTACAGCGCGCGGAAGATACCGCCTGGCATCAGACCCATGCCTGCCGAGTACGGTACGACTTTCCCGGTCAGGCCCAGGGTCATCATGGTACGGCCATGGTATGCGCCAGTGAAGGCGATCACGCCGGCACGGCCAGTTGCGGCACGGGCGATTTTCACGGCGTTTTCAACGGCTTCGGAACCGGTGGTGACCAACAGGGTTTTCTTGTCGAAATTGCCCGGGACCTTGGCGTTGATCTTTTCGCACAGCTCGACGTAAGGCTCGTAAGCCAGTACCTGGAAGCAGGTGTGGGTCAGCTTGGTCAGTTGTTCTTGCACGGCGGCAATGATTTTCGGGTGCAGGTGACCGGTGTTCAGTACCGCGATACCGCCGGCGAAGTCGATGAACTCGCGGCCTTCAACGTCAGTAACGGTCGCGTTTTTTGCCGACTCGGCGAAGATCGGGTGGATCTGGCCAACACCGCGCGGAACAGCGGCTTCACGGCGTTTCATCAGGGATGCGTTGGTCTTGTTGCTCATGGTGTTCCTCATTCGCCGCTGATCAAGCGGCGTGGTTCAAGGCTGACGCGCCAGGCAGACACCCATGCCAGCATGCGATGATCGACTGGCATGGCGCTCCCGGCCACAAAAATTAACAGTTTGAAACGCAGGGGAAGCATCGCTCTCGTGCCCCCTCTGCTTGAACCACCCGCCGGGTTAGATACCCAGGCAGAGATATTTGATTTCCAGGTAGTCTTCGATGCCGTACTTGGAGCCTTCACGGCCCAGGCCCGACGCCTTGATCCCGCCGAAAGGCGCGACTTCGTTGGAGATCAGGCCGGTGTTGACGCCCACCATGCCGTACTCCAGCGCTTCAGCCACACGGAATACACGGCTCAGGTCGCGGGCATAGAAGTACGACGCCAGGCCGAACTCCGTATCGTTGGCCATCGCGATCACTTCAGCTTCGTCCTTGAAACGGAACAGCGGCGCCAGCGGGCCGAAGGTTTCTTCCTTCGCCACAGCGGCGTTTTTCGGCACGTTCACCAAAATGGTCGGCTCGAAGAAGCTGCCTTCCAGGCTGTTGCCGCCGGTCAGCAGGGTCGCGCCCTTGCTCAGTGCGTCAGCGATGTGCTCCTTGACCTTGGCCACGGCCTTGTCATCGATCAGGGGGCCTGTGGTGGTGCCTTCGTCCAGACCATTGCCGATCTTGAGCTTGGCCACCGCTACTTTCAGTTTTTCTGCGAATGCGTCGTAGACCGAGTCCTGAATGTACAGGCGGTTGGCACATACGCAGGTCTGACCGTTGTTGCGGTATTTGGAGATGATCGCGCCTTCTACGGCTTTATCCAGGTCCGCATCGTCGAACACGATAAAAGGTGCGTTGCCGCCCAGCTCCAGCGACACTTTCTTGATGTCCTTGGCGCATTCGGCCATCAACTGGCGACCGATTTCGGTCGAGCCGGTGAAGGACAGCTTGCGCACGATCGGGTTGCTGGTCAGCTCGCCACCGATATCGCCGGCACTGCCGGTTACAACGCTCAACACGCCTTTAGGGATGCCGGCACGGTGTGCCAGCTCAACCAGGGCCAGGGCCGAGAACGGGGTTTGCGAAGCTGGCTTGATCACCATGGTGCAACCGGCGGCCAGGGCCGGGCCGGCTTTACGGGTGATCATGGCTGCCGGGAAGTTCCACGGGGTAATGGCAGCGGTCACGCCGATCGGTTGTTTGATCACGATCAGACGTTTGTCCGGCTGGTGGCCCGGGATAACGTCGCCATAAATACGCTTGGCTTCTTCAGCAAACCACTCGATAAACGAAGCAGCGTAAACGATTTCGCCCTTGGCTTCGGCCAGTGGCTTGCCCTGCTCCAGGGTCATCAGGCGGCCGAGGTCGTCCTGGTTTTCGATCAGCAGCTCAAACCAGCGACGCAACTTGGTTGCACGCTCTTTGGCGGTCAGGGCACGCCAGGCTGGCAACGCTTTGTCTGCGGCTTCAATGGCACGACGGGTTTCAACCGCGCCCATCTTTGGCACTGTGCCGATGATTTCACCGGTAGCCGGGTTGTTGACCTTGATGGTCTGGCCACCGTCCGCATCAACCCAGGCACCATCGATATAGGCTTGCTGGCGGAACAACTGTGCGTCTTTGAGCTGCATGTGGGCTTTCCTTAACAGCACCGCGCAGGCGCGGAGCGAATTATTAAAGTAGAAAGGCGCCGTGGAAGGCTGCCGTCAGGAAGTCATTCACTGCCAAAGTATCTAAATGACGCACAAAGAACATGCCGTGCGATTCAGCACCCAGACAAGAGCGTTTGAAATCTCAAACGAATCCTAGGGATAAAGGGGGTAAAGGACAATAGCCTGTTCGAAAAAAAGAACAAGCTGCCAGACTTCACCGTTTTATCGCCCGGCCCCCATTAATAGCCCATAACGCGTAAGGAAACACCTCACGAATCAGCGGCATGGACGACTGACACGCAGATGAGTATGATGGCGGCCGCGTCGCACCAGTAGCTCAGCTGGATAGAGTACTGCCCTCCGAAGGCAGGGGTCGTGGGTTCGAATCCCGCCTGGTGCACCATTCTTTTTCCCTTGCTCAAGGGAATCGCGTCAAAACCCTGTAACCAACAGCATTTTGCCTCCCACCGAGAACCCGGTGAGCGATCGCACGCCTGTTTTTTGAGCTTTTCTGCGCAAAACGCAGATCAGGTTAAATTTTCTATGGGCAACTGACGAAAGGCTGGTTACTATACGCGGCGTTTCGCGGAGAGCTGGCCGAGTGGCCGAAGGCGCTCCCCTGCTAAGGGAGTACACCTCAAAAGGGTGTCGGGGGTTCGAATCCCCCGTTCTCCGCCATTATTTGTGGCACCTGAATGCGTTCCCTTGTTCAAGGGAACCGCGTTTTCCCCCCTACCCAATCAAACCCGATGTGCACCTGCGCAAGGTTTTGTCGCGTCCGCAGAAAACTGTGGGAGCGGGCTTGCTCTCGACTCAAGCGGCGCGGTCGTCCTGCCAGACCGCGTTGATGCCATCGCGGGCAAGCCACACTCCCACAAGACTTGTCGACCGCTATAACTCAATGCTCATCCCAGCAAGAGTCGTTGCGCCATCGGGTTCAATCGTTAATGATACGGCTTCTCATTAACGCCTGAGCCCTGCTCCATGCCCTCGCCTTCACCCTCCAGCCTGCTGGCCAGTTTTCAGGAGCACTACGACGATCTGTTGTCGTTCCTGACCCGGCGCCTGCGTGACCGGCATCGGGCAGCGGATGTGGCGCAGGAAACCTGGATCAAGCTGGCAAAAATCGACCCCGAGGCGGTCACGGTACTTAATGACCGGCACTTTATTTTCAAGGTGGCGGGCAACCTGGCCATCGATGCCTTGCGCGTGGATCAGCGCCAGACACGCAACCTGAGCGGCGAACCGCCTTCACTGCAAATCGCTGATCCGGGGCTGCCGCCCGAAGGTCTGCTGCTGGCCACCGAGCGCATCGGCATTCTGGATGAGGCGCTGCAACAACTGTCGCCCAATGCCCGCCAGGCGTTACTGCTGAGTCGCATCGACGGCATGACCCAAGCCCAGATCGCCGTCGAACTGGGCGTGTCGCCAAGTATGGTGGCAAAATACATTGGCCAGGCCTTGCGCCACTGCCGTGACTGGCTAAAAGACAACCATGCCTGAGCGTGCCGTGATGCCTTCAACGCCCTCCCCTGACGATCTCGACGATCAGGCCATCGACTGGCAGACCCTGCTGCACTCGGGCGAAGCCAGCGCACGCCAGCGCCTGGACTATCAGCGCTGGCAACAGTTGAGCCCGGCGCACAAAACCGCGGCCCAAGAGGCCGAAGCGCTATGGGCGGATATCGGTCTGACCGCCAGCGCCGAGCAACATCGCGCAAGACCGCGCCGCCGGGCTTATCGCTGGGCCAACGGGCTGGCGGCGGGGTTGCTACTGGCCGTACTCGGGTATGGCGCTACGGACTATGTACCAAGCTGGTCCGACACTCATCACACCGGGGTCGGTCAGCGCCAGCAATGGCTGTTGAGCGATGGCACGCGTGTCACGTTGAACAGCGCCACGGCGTTGTCGGTCGACTTCACGGGCAATCAACGTAGCGTCAT
This sequence comes from Pseudomonas sp. FSL R10-2964, assembly GCF_009600035.1. Taxonomy (NCBI): domain Bacteria; kingdom Pseudomonadati; phylum Pseudomonadota; class Gammaproteobacteria; order Pseudomonadales; family Pseudomonadaceae; genus Pseudomonas; species Pseudomonas sp. FSL R10-2964. Next base: position 178,368 of record NZ_WIWH01000002.1, read on the forward strand.
CTTGCGCAAGGGCGAAGCCCTGTTCGAGTTGGCCGATGACCCGTCGCGCCCCTTTATCGTCCAGGCCGGGCAAGACCGGGTGGCGGCTAAAAGCGGGGCCTTCAGCGTGCGCCGCGATGCAGTTCAGACCCGTGTACTGGTCGCCTCGGGCGCGGTGCAAGTGCAGCACCAGACGCAAACCCTGGAGCTGCAACCCAACCAGCAGGCACTGTATCAACCAGGCCAGGCTGTCGCCGAGCGCCAGCAGGTTGATGCCAATGCCCTCACCGCCTGGCACCGCGGCAAGCTGATCTTCAACCGTAAACCCTTGCAGGACGTACTCGCCGAACTGGAGCGCTATCAATACGGCCGTATCGTGCTGCCCGATGCAACACTCGGCGCCATGCAGATCAGCGGCGTGTTCGACCTCAACGATCCACAGAACCTGCTGCATACCCTGGAACAGCGTTACGGCCTCAACATCACCTACCTGCCCTTTGTGGCGTGGGTGCACTGAAAATAATTTCGCACAGGCACTGCAAGATCCTGTCGGGCATATCGTCGTAGTAAGACCAGGAACGAATCCGTTCCCATTCGCGATATAAAAAACCTCGAACAAGGATCAAAAACGCAATGGTCGAGCACGTCAAGAAGCCGCGTGGCGCACACCTAAACGAACAGCGACTGCGCCAGGTATTCGTAGCCACAGCCTTGCTGGCCAGCCTGGGAGGCCCGCTGCAAGCCAGTGCCCAGACCGCAACTGCGGCCACGCCCGGCACGTCCCAGCACACCCGCCAGGTCAGCGTGGACGTCAGGGCCCAGGACCTCGATCAGGCGCTCACCCAGTTTGCCGATCAAGCCGATTTGCACCTGCTGTTTACCTCAGCCGAAGTCGCCGGCTTGCACAGCCAGGCGCTGCGGGGGGAGATGAGTGTTGAACAGGCCCTGCAATCGCTACTCAAAGACAGCGGTCTGGTCTGGCAATTCAGCGATGCCCGCACCGTCATCTTGGGTAAACCTCAAGCCCCCGCTCAGAGCCTGCAACTCAAGGCCCTGGAAGTCAGCGTCGGCGCCCGTACCAGCACCTCCATCAGTGAAATCCCGGGCACCGTGTGGGTGGTCGACCAGGTGCAGTTGCAGGAGCAACTGGACACTGGTGTCACCCTCAAGGAAGCCATCGGCAAACTGGTGCCGGGGCTCGACCTGGCGCCCGAAGGGCGCAGCAACTACGGCCAGAACATGCGCGGGCGCAACGTGCTGGTGATGATCGACGGCGTCAGCCAGAACAGCTCGCGAGGGCTGTCGCGCCAGTTCGACAGCATCTCGCCGTTCAACGTAGAGCGGATCGAAGTGCTGTCCGGCGCCAGCGCGCTGTACGGTGGTGGCGCCACAGGCGGGATCATCAATATCGTGACCAAAAAGGGCACCCCCGGCCCCGCGCAATTCGAAACAGAGCTGTCCGCCACCAGCGGTTTCAACAACAGCGACGACCTCTCCAGCCGCATTTCACAATCCGTCAGCGGCGGCACTGATCGGGTCTATGGCCGCCTGGGGATTTCCGGTGAACAGAACGAAGCCTTTTACGATGGTAAAGGCGATCAGGTATTTATCGACAACACCCAGACCGACCTGCAATACAACCGCACCCTGGACCTGATGGGCAGCCTGGCGATCAAGCTCGATGACGTACAGGACCTGGACTTGCTGGCCCAGTACTATGATTCGGGGAACAACGGCAGCGTCGGGATTTACTTCCCCAACCTGCACGACAAAGCACCGTCCAATCTCGAAGACGCCGAAATCCGCAGCGGCTACGACACCGACCTGGAGCCGCGTTCCAAGCGCCTGCTGTTCAACGCCAACTATCACCACGCCGACCTGCTGGGCCAGGACTTCTACTTGCAGGGCTCGTACCGCAAGGAAGACAACAATTTCTATCCGTTCCCGTACTACAACGCCGGTAAACCGCAGGGTTCCAAGGGCGTGTACTTCGCCGCTTCGCAGCAGAACTTCGAAGTCACCAGCCTCAAGGCGCTGTTTGCCAAACAATGGGACAGCCTGAAGCTGACCTATGGCGTAGACCTCGACCGCGAGCGCTTCAATGCCGAACAAAGCGTGTTCGATTCGGCTATCTCTTCCGAAAGCGGCGGCCTGGACCTGGTCACCCAAAGCAAGTCCCCGCGCTACCCAAGTTACCGGGTTGATGGGCATTCGGCCTACGCCCAGCTTGACTGGAAACTTACCGATGCCCTGACCCTGTCTGGCGGCGCGCGGCGCCAGCAAATGGACGTCGATGTCGGTGTGTTCAAGGGCATTGCCGGTGGCAGCAACGACTACGCGGTCAACCTGTTCAACCTGGGCGCCATTTATGACTTCAATAATGGCCATCAAACCTGGGTCAACTACAGCGAAGGCTTTGATTTGCCGGACCCGGCCAAGTACTACGGCAAGGCGGGGCTGAGCGTCAAAGACAACCCGTTGGCCGGGATCAAGAGCCGTCAGGTCGAAACCGGCTGGCGCTTTGCCGATGTGGATTGGGACGCGCAGGCGGCGATCTATTACATCTGGTCTGACAAGGTCATCACCACGGACGCTGCCACGCTGACGATTGATGTAACCGACAAGAAGAGCCGTGATTTTGGCTTTGAAGGCGCGCTGACCCGTCACTTCAATAACGGTTGGGACGCAGGCGGCACCTTGCATCTGGTGCGTTCAGAGGAAGAGGACGCGCAAGGCGACTGGATGAAGCGTGACGCCCGGTATGCGTCATTGTCCAAATCCACCGCGTTTGTTGGCTGGCACGGTGATGGGCGCAATGTGCGCTTGCAGGGTAACCATGCCTTTACGCTTAAAGACGATTCCGACCACAAGATCAGCGGTTACACCACGTTCGACTTGATGGGCAGCCAGGAGACTGAATTCGGCACGTTCAGCGCCGGCATCCAGAACCTGCTGGACAAGGAGTACAGCACGGTCTGGGGCCAGCGTGCGGCGCTGTTCTACTCGCCGACCTACGGCCCGGAGTATCTGTATGACTATCAGGGCCGTGGCCGCACATACACCATGACCTGGTCATTGGCTTATTGAACAGAGCAAGACAGTGGGAGCGAGCCTGCTCGCGAAGATCGTTCGCGAGCAGGCTCGCTCCCACAGTTTAAGTCGCGTCTTTACTGGCTGGCCACACCACCAAAGCGGGTACTCATCGCAGTGATGAAGTCTTCAAGGCTCATTTTCTGGCCATTGAGATCCACCTGGCCATCAGCGTAATTGAGCGAAGCCAGGATGTTGTTGCCCTCCACTTTGGCCAGCCCGGTTTGCACCGCCATCACGCCTGCCATCTCGCTGTTCATGCTGGCCATCTTGGCAATGGCTTGCGGATCGGTCTGGCCAACCAACTGTGCCTGCACCGCTGACAAATCAGCAATCATCGGCTTGGACAGCAACAGCTTGGCATCCAGCGCGGTCAGCATCTGCTTGGTAACGTCAACTGGCGGCTGCTCAAATGAGGTCGGCTTGGCCAGCCCCATGACAACGTTGAGCTGGCTTTCACCATTGGCGGTCTTGATCGTGAATTTCTCCAACGCCAGTTGCGGTTTGGCAGCCAGAATTTTTTCAACCTGAAGCTGCATCTGCACTTGCTCCGTCGGGGTCAGCGGGGTTTGCGGCAGGGTGCCGTCGGCCTGAGGCTGGAACTTGTTCTGATAAATCTGCAGCAGCGCCTGCATGGCCGGGATATCCAGGCTGCTGGCAGTCAGTACCATTTGCGCACTGCCCACCGGCTTGCCATCCAGGGTGATATCACCGACGTTATAGGCCAGACGCCCGGACATCAGGTTGCCATTGGCGGAAGCAGAATCCGTGTACTCGAAGTTCTTGAGTTTAATCACCGATTGCTTGACGCCATAAGTCAGCTGACCTTCGCTCAGCGCCATCACGTTCTGCCCAAGATAGAAGCCAAAGTCGGTCTTCTTCAGGTCACTGGCCAGGGTCAGGCCGTTGAGCTCGACCGTTACCGGCGGGTTCTCAATCGTGATCGCATTGAGCTTGAGGTGGTCCATATAGCCTTTGGCCTTGAGGTTCTGGCCATCGGCATCGGTCTGGGCTTGCATGGTCATGCCCGAGAAGCTGAAGGTGGAGTGCTCGTCCAGCTGGGTCTCGAGTGCCATCAGCTCCATATGACCGTCAACCGAGCGGTCGTAACCCAGGGTGACCTGACCTTTGAGCGGAGCCTGATCCTTGGTTGCGGCAAACCACTTTTCGGTAAATGGGGTTTTTTCCAGCGAGTAATTGCTGACCGCCATCACTGGCATCCACTTGAACGTCTTGATACGCGACCACGGCAATGGACCATGCTCGATATTATCGACAAACAGCAATTCCACCGGCTTCGCATCCGGGCCCGCCTTGTCGTCCTGGATCTTCAGGCGATAGTGCGCGGTGCTGCTGTAGAGGTTGCGCTCAATGGAAACCAGCTCAATAGTGCCGTGAGTGGTGGTGCCTTGCAGTTGCTTGGCCAGCTCCTGGTTGGTCTGCTCGATCGAGGTCTGCAACACACCCTCGATTTTGCTGCCGGTATACCACGCGCCAGCGGTATTCAGCGCCCCGGCGACAACAACGATCCCTACCAGCACACCTAATGGTTTATTCATCAATTGACCCGTTCAATGTCCGTTATGTTGAAAGTAAAGCGGTCTTTGCCAAGCCCTTCATGGGCCGAAAAGTGCTAGCAGATTAACACTGGCAGCAGAGCAGACGCTCCTCCAACGTGATACCTGGCTTTATGCAGGTTGGGCGTAACGCTGGTCAATTTCGTCGAGCTGGTGGTCGAAACTCTTGAGACTGGCACTCCAGGTGTACACCAGCACTTCCAGATCATGGTCGATGCATGTTTCTCCTACAGAATTAAAAGAAACGTCCGAGTAATCCAGCTGATATCGCTCACGCGCCATCGCTGCCGCGACATTCGAGAGCTCACGCGCAGTGTCGAGCCATTGGCGCTCTTCGGATGGCAGGGCCTTGTCGAGTTTCAGGCACTGGGTCTTGAGGGCTTCGAGGCTTTTTTCCAGCGGGGTGCCGGTAAGTTCGCCCATAAACTCCTGGAAGGTCCGGCCCGGTTGCCAGTAACTGCCCCAGAAATAGCGGTCAAATACCGTCTCTACCCGCCGCAGGGCAACCTTGGTGTCCCAGATCAGGACGCGGGTCTGGCCCTGATTGATCTGGCGTTTTTTGATCTGCCGGGTTTGCACCGAGGCGCAGGCCACCACCACTATGGCCAGAACGGCAATCAACGCACTCGCGCTATCGAGAAAGATCATTGCCTTGTCGATCTGGTGCGCCAGCATGATGTCGTAGAAGTAGGTCGCCGAAAGCAGCACCACGGCTGCCACTGCACACCAGAAGCCGGGAGCATAAGGGTTTTTCATTATTAGTATCCCCATCAGGCATGGTCTGCACGATGAGGAGGGCTACAGACCGCAAACGCCCTGAACCATCGTTCTGATACCGATAATTCAGAGCATAGCAACGCTGTCAGGGTTTGGCGTTTGTCGCCGCTTGCGTTCGTCCACTTTCCCAGCCCCCACCCAGGGCCAGGAACAGATCGATCTGACTCATGGCAACCTGGGTGTTGGCCGCCGACAATTGCGCGCGCATGTCAGTGTAGGTGCGGGTTGCCTGCAGATCGGCCAGGAATGACTCGCGCCCCGCCTGGAAGAACTGATGGGTCTGGTCGGCCGCCGTTTTGGCCGACAACTCGGCCTCTGCCAGGGCATCACGGCGCTGCAGCAACGCCGTGTATTGCACCAGGCTGGTCTGGGTTTCACGGATGGCATTGAGCACCACACCGTCAAACTTGGCCAAAGCGCCTTGAGTCACCGCCTCGGCCTCACGAATTCGGGCTCGCGAGCCATTGGTCGGAATCGTCCAGCTCAGCATCGGGCCGAAGCCCCAGCGGTTAGTAGGAGCCGTGCCCAGGTTGTCGATAATCCCCACTGTGCCAATGCTGGCACCGATGCTGATGTCCGGGTACAGCGAACCTGTGGCCACACCGATTTCGGCGGTGGCAGCGGCCAGATGGCGTTCGGCCTGACGCACGTCCGGGCGGCGTTTAAGCAGTGCTGCACCGTCCCCCACGGGCAGCAATTGCGCGATATGCGGCAGCTCGGCGCAGGTAGCCACACCGGCGGGCAGTTGATCCAGCGGCCTGGCCAGCAACATCGACAAACGGAACAGGCCGGACTGGCGCAATGCTTCGTAACGGGGCAATTCTGCGCGCAACGATTTGAACTGGGTTTCAGAACGGGTGACCTGGGTTTCATCACCGCGACCCGCATCACGCAGGCGCTGGGTCAGGCTGGTACTTTGCGCTTGCAGCTTGAGGGACTCTTCTGCGATGTGGTGTTCCTCATTGGCTGCGCACACTTGGGTGTACGCCCGCACCACATCCGCCACCAGAGTGATGCGCGCGGTGTCGGCGGCAGCCTGAGTCGCGTCGGCGTTGGCCTGTGCCGCTTCGATCCCGCGCTGCAAAGTGCCCCACAAGTCGAACTGGTATGAAGTGCTGATACCCAGATCACCGACATTGGCTACCGGCACCTTGTCCGCCAGCAGGAACGCTTCACCGGACTCCTGCAGGCGCTGGGCGCCCGCCTTCACAGAACCACTCCAGCCACCGGCCGACTGTGCCTGCTCAACCTGGGCCCGCGCCCGCGACAGGTTCGCCGCAGCGACCCGCAGATCGGTGTTGGAGGCCAGCGCCTGGCGCACCAGTTCATTGAGCCTGGGGTCCTCATAGAGCTTCCACCAGTCAACTGGAACCGGGGCGGACACCACGTTGGCGCCCTCGCCAGCCAGTTGGCCCTGCAAGTCCGGGCGCTGCATGGCCGCGTCTTTGGGCAATTGGTAATCAGGGCCAAGCAGTTGGCAACCGGACAGCAGCAGCCCAAGTCCTACGGCTGCCAGGCGAACGGCTTTCATTGCGCGCGCTCCGGGGCAGGCTGGGCTTTGGCCGAATCTTCGATGATGGACACGGTCGCGGTGCGCCCGGCAATCATGCGAAAGTCTTCAGGCACGTCGTCAAACACGATGCGTACCGGAATCCGTTGCGCCAATCGCACCCAGCTGAACGCAGGGTTGACGTTGGGCAGCAGGTTCTGGCCACTGGTGCGGTCACGGTCTTCGATGCCCGCCACAATGCTTTCAACATGCCCGCGCAAACGTGCGTTATCACCAATGACACGGATATCGACGCTTTGGCCGACATGGATGCCATCGAGTTTGGTTTCTTCAAAATAGCCGTCGATATGGAACGAGCTGCTGTCGACGATCGACAAGACCGGCCGCCCCGCCGTGACGAACTCATTGACCCGTGGAGCCCGGTCGTTGACGTAACCATCGACGGGGCTGCGCACCACCGTACGATCCAGATTGAGCTGGGCGCTGTCCACGGCCACTTGGGCCTCAATCAGTGCGGCCTGGGCGCGCATTTCACGGGACTGGCTTTCTTCAAGCTGTTCGCGGGCGACCAGGTTGCCCAGGCCTTTGTTACGGCGGCTCTCACGTTGGGCCTGGGCCAGGGTCTCCTTGCGATCGGCCACGGTGGCTTCGGCCTGACGCAGCGCCAGCTTGAAGCGCTCCTGGTCGATGACAAACAACACCTGATCACGGCTGACGGGCTGGTTGTCACACACATCCACCTGCTTGATCAGGCCCGACACGTCGGGGGCGATTTGCACGATGTCGGCGCGAATGTGGGCGTCACGGGTCCAGGGAGCAAACATGTAGTACATGGTCATGCGCCAGACCACGACGCAGGCAAACGTCACCACCAATAAGGTGAGAACGACACGGCCCAGGGTCAGTAAAGGTTTTTTCATGTCATCAGATATCGACTGAACGAATCCACAACGCCGAGTAACAGAGCGTAGAGACCGACGTTGAACAAAGCCCGGTGCCAGACCAGACGGTAAAAGTGCACACGGGTGAGTAACCCGTGAACCACCAGAAACAACAAGTAGGTGATGCCCATCAGTACCAGGAGCGTGGGCAGGAAAACCCCGCTGATATCTACGTCACCGATCATAGCGGCGCTCCCTCAATGTGGGCCTGGGGATGTGGCCGATCGTCGTTGTCGACAATAAATTCGACACCGGGCAGCAGCGCCAGACGCAGGCCGCTGAGGGCGTGCAACAGATGCACTCGTGCCTCGCCTTCGGCTTGCAGGTCATTGGCGTTGAGGGCGCGACGCGTGCGGTCCATGGTCATTTGCAGGCCCATTGGCATTGGCAGGCGCTCACCCGCCTTGAGGCAGGCACAAAAGTAGTCACCCACATCACTGACCACCTGGCGCAGCAACAGTTGCGGCCCGCCCGTAACCCTGGGTGCGTAGGCCAGCAGATCGAGCAGGTTGAGGGCCACCCGCAGGTCACGCAAGGCGCTGCCGGTGTCCTGCCCGGTCAGGGCCAGACGCGGCAAGTGCTGCATCAGGCGGTCGAGCATTTGCGCGCCCATTTGCCGGTGTTCGGCCAGGGTGGCGGGCTGGGTCAGGCTGACAATGTCACGCCAGCTGAAGCGGGTCAGGCGTTTGGCCGCCAGTTCAGCACCGAACGGGCGCGCGATCAGGGTCCAGACGAAGGCAAACAGCAGGCCGACGGGGCCGGCCAGGTTGGCGTTAATAAACACCATGAAGTCCGCGTCGTAGGCACCCTGGATACTGATAAACGAGGCGGTGTTGACGATAGTCAGCAAGGTGCCCAGGTAAAAGCGCGGTTGCACGGTCAGGGTGCCGACGCAGATAAACGGCACGGCAAACGCCAGCACCAGCATCGGGAAGTCATGCAGGTTGGGCAGGATCACAAACAGGTAGAGGCTGGCAAACAGCACCGACAGCGAGGTCCAGAAAAAGAACCGGTAGATCTGTGGCGCCGGATCGTCCATCGCAGCAAAAAAGCTGCAGGCCACGGCGGCCAGAATCACCGCACTGGCGCCGTCAGTCCAGCCGAGCAGAATCCACAACACCGAGGCGACGACAATCGCGGTGACGGTAGAGAACGCTGAATAAAGCATCAGCCCGCGATCCAGAAATGGCGTCAGGCGACCCAGGCGCCAATGCCGATAGACCGCACGCCAGACATCCTGGTTACCGGTCGAGATGGCCTCTTGCAGGCTGCGGCAGTCTTGCCACAGGTCGATCCACTCACCCAGCCGGTACAGCACGTTGGAGAGCACCAGTTGGCGCCGATCATCCAGGGCGGCGGCGCTGGGCTGCAATGCTTCAAGTTCATGGCGCAATGCTTGCCACTGCTGGATCGAGGCGCCCTCACGGGTGCGCTCAAGCCATGCCTGGGCGTGGTCGAGCAACGGCGTGACCTTGTCGAGCAGCTCCGGAGCGCGACGCTCCAGCGCATAGAGTGCATCGTCCAGGGCATCGACCACCGGCAGCAGGTGGATCATACGTCCACGCAGCTCTTTGGTGTTGCGCACGGTCTGCGGGTGCGCGCCCTCATGAGGCAACTGGCCAATCATCATTTCAAGGCTGTTGAACGTCGCCACCATTGATGAACGCAGGCCACTGGCTTTGCTGGGTTCGACATCGCGGGCCAGAAAGTGCTTGCTGTAATTGCTCGCATCGGCAAACCACTTGGCCGCCGCGTCGATAAATACCGGCGTCAGGCGCCGAGGCCAGAACATGCTGCCTACGACCGCCGCGCAGACGATACCGAGCATGATTTCTTCAGTACGCGAAACGGCGATGTCGAACACATTCAGCGGGTTATCCACAATCGGCAGGGCGATCATGGGCATGGTGTAGCCGGCGAGCATGAACACGTAGCTGTTGGCGGTGCGCAGGTGCAGCGACAGGAACAACAAAATGCCCGTCCAGAGGGCAATCACCAGCACCAGCAAGAACGGTGTCTGGACAAACAGCGGCACAAAAAATACCGCTGCAGCAGCGCCTATCAGCGTGCCCAGGGCTCGGTACACGGCCTTGGAGCTGGTGGGCCCGACAAAGGGGCTGGAGACGATATAGACCGTAGCCATGGCCCAGTAAGGGCGAGGCATTTCCATCAACAAGGCGATATACAGCGCGATCATCGACGCGGCGAAGGTACGTACCCCGTAGAACCAGTCGCGGGCAGGCGGCATGCTGCTGAAAAAACCGTTCAAGAGGCAGCCCCGTCAGGCAGTTGTCCGGCAGCTTCGAAGGCTTTGATCACACGCAACGCAGCTTCCTGGTCAGCCACTGGAATATCGGCCAGAGCGGCCCTTCTCAGTTGTACAAGCTGAGCTTCAATCGATTGCACCAGAGCACGCCCGGTGTCGGTCAGGCTCAGGGTTTTGGCGCGGCGGTCACTGGCATCTTCACAGCGGCGCACATAGCCAGCCTTGCACAGTTGATCGAGCAAGCGCACCAGCGACGGGCTTTCCATCCCGGCAGCGTGGGCCACGGTGACTTGCCGCACACCCTCACCCAGGCGGCCGATGATCAGCAGCGGCATGGCGCAGGCTTCGGAAATACCATAGTTGACCAGCGTGGCCTGGCAGACGCGACGCCAATGGCGAGTCGCAACCACCATGCCGGTGCTGATGCTCATTTGCAGTGGATCGAGAGTGTCAGGCAAGAGGCGTCACATAATGTTAGTTTGCTAACTATTAATATTGCGCGGCCAGATGAGCACAGTCAAGTGTTGCTATTTATTTCTTAGGGCCCGTGACAGGTTTTTGCCGCAGCATCAGATTCAATTGGTCGACAACTTCAGCCCAGTCAGCGTCTTCAAGATGCTCCTCACGCAAAAAAGCCGCTTGGGCGGGCGTCCAGAAAAAAGCATCTTCAAGCTTGAGGTCAGGCTTGAGTGGCGAGTGGGTGGTGACAAACTTTTCGATATCTTCCGGGCTGGACGGCAGGCCCAGCTGCTTGAACAAGGATGGCAGGCTATGGGTTGGCTTTTGCATCGAGTTGACTCCATTCAGGTTCAGAGCCGCATTTGGCGGCAACGCAGGTCAAATATAGACGAGCCTGAGTGTCATCGACGGCCAGGTCCTGTGCTTTGCGCCAATCCATGGGAATTGCACTGAAGTCGTCGGGCTGCAGTTTGCTGCTGATCAGCCAGATACGACCCGGGCCTGGGGGCATATCGCTCAGGCGATCGACATAGATACTTGTGCCGTGGCCATTTACCAGCGTGCCAAAGCCATAGTCATTCGGGCGCCCTGAAGTGCCATCTTCCAGGGGCGGCGTATAGAGCATCGGTTGAAATCCGGTCTTGTTGTAATAGACAAAGCTGAAGTACCAGAACAGGTCACTGACGACGATCCGGTCACCGGGCTTGAACTGCTGGTTAACGTGCTCCACCAGACGATCAAAATGATCGGCATCGCTGCTGAAGTTGCTGCGCAAGCCCGTCACTTCGGCGCCAATGAACAGTGTCAGCAGCGCTATGGCCAGCGCCCGCTTGCGCTTGAACAGTTGATCGACTGCAATCGCCACAAGCAGCGGTAAACCCAACGCGGCAAACATCACATAGCGTTCGATAAACAGAGGCGAGATAAAGGATACGGCGTAAATGGCCAGGATCGGCAGCAGGGTGTAGATCACGATCAACGTGATGAATTTATGCGGGCTTGAATCGCGTACAGCCATTCCTGCGACACCGCCAAGCAGTGCCAGCGGTGCCAGCCAGAACAACGGCCAGGGCAGGTTGTCGCCTTCATCCTGTATCAACAGCTGCCACGTCATGGCGGGCAAGGAGTGGGCATCGACTGCAGGCTCCCACCCCACATCACCGCCACTCTTGAGTTCATCCATATGTTGCAGCAAATCCACCAACCCCGGCAGCCAGGGCAGGAACAACAGCACAATGGCAACGTTAACCAGCCACCAGGCCGGGCGCCTGATCAGCCAGCCGCTGCTGCGGCCACTTAGCAACAGGTACAGCCAATGGGCCATTACACAAAACGCTGTGAAGTAATGGGTGTAAAAAGCAGCCGCCATCAGCACGGTGTAGAGCACCGGGTAGCGATACTTATGCGGGGCCTTGACCCAGTACACAAGCGCGATTGTGGCAGCTATCAGCCACAACCCCATCAGTGAATACATCCTCACTTCCTGACTGTAGCGCACGGCGGTAGGCAATAACGCCAGCAGCAGGCCCGCCAGCAATGCAGCCCGCGGGGTGGCCACCAGCCGTACCAGCCAGATACCCAAAAAAACCGTGGCAATGCCGGGCAGGACACTCAGGGAACGAATCGAGACCAGGCTGTCACCAAACAGCGCTATCCAGCCGTGCAACAGCATGAAATACAACGGAGGGTGAACATCGTGCGCAGCATGAAACCAGATCCCCGACAGCGGGTAGTCGCTCAGCATCAGGCTGGAGCCTTCGTCGCACCAGATCGCCGAGGCGGTGAAACCGTAAAAGCGTACTCCTGCGGCCAGCAGCAAAATACACCACAGCCACGGCTGACGAATCAGGCTGGAAAAAACGTTAGAGGGCTGTAACAGGAGTTCAAACCGTTGCTCACCCACATCGTTGTTGCTGAGTACGCCCATCCCTCACCTGCTGTGCATTGGTGCTGCAAATCGGGCAGCTCTAACTTCGGCGATTGTAGGGCACAGCCCATAACAAAAGGGAGGGCACCCGCCAAGAAAGATAGTGGCCCGATGCAATCTCTTATCCCGCAGTCACGCTAAACTATGCGTAACAAGGTTTGACAGCAATCAGGTCAGTACCTAACTTGAATTGGATCCAAACAAGTATGCCGGTTCGTCGGCACAGGTAGTCGCAACGTGGCCGTCAAAAACAATCCCTTAAACAGCATAGTTGTGTCGGGTCCCATACCCGCTCACCTGGCGCGCTCGGAGATCGAAGAAACCTTGCGCAACGCCATTCTTGATGGCCGTTTGCCTTGCGGTACAGCCATTCGCCAAGAAGCACTGGCGAAGTTGTTTGGCGTCAGCCGTATGCCTGTACGCGAAGCACTGCGTCAGCTGGAAGCTCAAGGTTTGCTGCAGGTCGTGCAATACAAGGGTGCCGTGGTCGCTCCTTTGATTGAAGACAACTCGCTCGAGACCTATGAACTGCGACAGTTGCTCGAAGCCCAGGCACTGCGCCTGTCAGTACCACTGTTGAGCAAAGAGGATTTCGAAGAAGCCGAGGGCTATATCGAAGCGCTCGAGATCGAAAAAGACTTCGGAAAAATCGGCACACTCAATCGGCAATTTCATCAGGCGCTTTACTGCAAGGCTCCTAATAAAAAACTGCTGGCACTCATTGAGGCAGGGCTAATTGAAGAAGAGCGTTTTCTACGCTTCAACCTTGAGCAGATGAACCTTGGCAAGTTGTGCCAGGACGATCACCGTGCGTTGTTGCGTTATGCCCGGGCCAGAGACGTCGAGGCTTGTATTGCAGAACTGGAGTTGCACCTGCAGCGCGGGGTGAAGGCTATTACCTACTACTTGAGCATGGTCAAAACAAAACAGCCCTGACATATGAATCGCCAGGGCTGTGGATAACTTATTGCTGACCTGCGGGTTTCAGATTTTGAAACTGTCGACCAGTTGCTTGAGACGGCTGGCCTGCTGCGATAGCGCATCGCAGTCCTTGAGGGTTTCGTTAAGGTTCACCACACCTTGCTGGTTAAGCAAGTTGATCTGGTTGATATCCACATTGAGGGTTTCGACCACTGCCGTTTGCTCTTCAGTGGCGGCGGCAACCGACTGGTTCATACCGTCGATCTCATCGATGCGCTGAGTCACGCTGATCAAACGGGCACCCGCCTGATTGGCGACCTCGACACTCTCCTCGCTGGAGACCTGACTCGCATTCATGGTGCTGACCGCTTCGCGGGAGCCTACCTGCAGCGAGGTGATCATTTTATGTATCTCCTCTGCCGACTCCTGAGTGCGGTGGGCGAGGTTGCGCACCTCATCCGCCACCACGGCAAAGCCGCGACCCGCTTCGCCTGCACGCGCAGCCTCAATGGCTGCGTTGAGGGCCAGCAGGTTGGTCTGCTGAGAGATACCTTTGATCACATCCAGAATGTGCCCGATGTTGTCGGTGCTGGCATTCAGGGTTTCTATCTGCGCACACGACAAACTGATCTTCTGCGACAGCTCGGTCATGGCCTGGATGGTCTGTTCAACCACTTTGCGACCGTCATCTGCCTGCTCGCTGGCACCGCTTGCATGTTGCGAAGCATCGGCGGCGTTGCGGGCGATTTCCTGGGTGGCGGCACCCAGTTCATTGATCGCCGCGGCGACACTGTTGGTGCGCGCACTTTGCTCGTCCGAGCCGACAATGGAAGCGTTGGACGAGGCCATAACGCGGTGTGACAGGTCATGAACCTGACGAGTAGCAGAAGACACTTCGCTGATCGAGGCATGGATACGCTCGACAAACTGGTTGAACGAGCTGGCCAGTTCACCGAATTCGTCCTTGTTCTCAATGACCAGACGGCGCGTCAAGTCACCCTCGCCCTGGGCGATATCCTGCATCGCACGGCCCATGGTGGTCAGTGGACGCATCAGTACACGGATCAACAAACTCAACAACAACGCAATCGCGGCCACTGCAATAAACATTGCAATCAACGCAGACGTACGGAATTTAGACAGCGGCGCGTATGCTTTTTCTTTGTCTATTGATTGACCGATATACCAATCCGCGGACGGCAGGCCTGTCACCGGGGTAAAGGAAATAATCCGCTCATGACCATTGAGCGTCACTTCCTGAATGCCCTTCTCGATGCGCAGAGTACTGACCGGGTAAATGTCCTTCAGGTTCTTCATCACCTGATCTTTATCCGGGCTAACGATAACCTGGCCATCACTGCTCACCAGAAACGCGTAGCCCAGGCCACCGGAATCAACCGAATTGATGATTTTGACCAGGCTGTCCAGGCTCAGGTCACCTCCCACCACACCCAACAACTCACCGCCTTTTTTAACGGGCATGGCGATGGTCACAATCAGGCCTCCGACAGCTGCCATATAAGGAGGTGTCAACATGGTCTGACCGGCGCCTACAGCTTGCTTGTACCAGGGGCGCTCGCGGGGGTCATAACCTGCAGGCATGGTCGCGTCAGGGCGTTGAGTAAACACGCCATTGGCTTGCCCGACGTAGGTGAACTGAAAGTTGGAGGTGAATGCCGGCTGATCAACCAGGCCAGGGAGATCAGCCTGGCTGCCTTGCTGCGCAATATTCTGTGCCAGGCTCTCCAGCACCAGAATGCGGCCACCAAGCCAGTTCTGAACGCTGCTGGCTGTCAGGTTGCCAGCCTGTTGCACCGAGGACTCGATGTTCTGCTTGATGGTGTCGCGCTGCAGATAGTCGTTGTACAACGTGAATAACGCAAACGCCAGAACCACGACGCCTGAAGCGGCCAGAAGGATTTTATGACTGAACTTGAGATTCATAGCATGGGACTTCTTATGCCAAAAGTTGGGATGCGTACGGTGTGTGCAACCTGTTGGCAGCTCTGCTCGCACGCAATGCTCAACAGGCTGTCGGCACGGACGGCAGAATACTTAGCCACGTTTGATGGCAATGTGCTTAATCCGACGAAAGCGCAGCTGTGCGATTTGAGGTTTGGCTTTTGGAAGGGGGTTCAGACGAACAGAAAGGGCGCTGGGGATTTACGTCGCGCAAAAACAAAACCCCTGTCTGCGTGAGCAGACAGGGGTTTCGGAATTCAATCTTGACGATGACCTACTCTCACATGGGGAAACCCCACACTACCATCGGCGATGCATCGTTTCACTACTGAGTTC